>DMCG01000118.1 GCA_003445855.1 Spartobacteria bacterium
TTTTCCCAATGAAAGACCTGCCCGGAATCGAGCGTCTTCACCAAATCGAAATCCGGCGCTGGAACTTCTGTGAGCTGCACAAGCAAACGTTCAACGTCCAACACTGAACGTCCAACATCGAATTGGTAGGGCGAGACTCCGTCTAGCCGACTGTGTAGGGCGGCCATCTTGGCCGCCAACCTCCGGCGGCGAAAATCGCCACCCTACAATTATCTGTGGCTAACAAAAACCCCTTTGCGCGTTCGCGAAATTCTGTCACCTAAGATCGACATGGACGCCCGGCTCGCCATCGATAGCGCGGTTCTCCTCCTCTATTTCTTCATCATCATCTTCATCGGCCTGCGCATGGGCCGGAAGGAAGATAATCTCGAAGACTTCGCACTCGGCGGCCGGCGCATTCCGTGGTGGGCCGTCCTCGCTTCACTGGTGGCGGCTGAAACGAGCGCCGGCACATTTTTCGGCACGCCCGGCGAAGGATTTGCGCTGCGCAATTACACCTACTTGCAGCTCGCCTTCGGCACCATCATCGGACGCGTTCTCGTCAGCTACATTTTCATCAAACCGTATTACGACTACAAAGTTTTCTCGATCTACGAATACCTGACCGCGCGCTTCGGCGTCGCGAGTAAGAATGCGGCTTCCGCTGTTTTCATGATCACGCGTCTGCTCGCGTCCGGTGCGCGGTTGTATGTGGCAGCCATCGCACTCGCTCTTGCCTACGAAATGATCAGCGGCACTCGACCGGACCAAACTCAAACTCTCTGGATCTACATCGGTGCCACGATTGTCATCGTCATTCTCACGGCCACTTACACCACGTTCGGTGGGATCAAGGCCGTCATCTGGACCGATTTAATTCAAGCCTCGATCATGATTGGGAGCGCATTGATCGCGCTTGGTTTGCTTTACTCGGCGATTCCGGGCGGCTGGCACGAAATTGTGCAACGCCGCGGCGCATTCCAGGTTTCGGATCTCATCGCCACCGGTCTCGATCCCGTCAAACATGGCTGGGACAAAGTGAAGGGCATGTTCGAGACGGAGTACACGATCTTTGCCGGCTTGATCGGGGCAGCGTTCATCACCATGGGTACGCACGGTACCGACCAGGACATGGTGCAGCGAATGTTGACCGCGCGCGATATACGCCGGAGCCGCCGCTCCCTCATTTGCTCCGGGCTCGCCGACATCCCGATCGCGTTCACGTTCCTCAGCATCGGATTACTGCTCTGGGTTTACTATCAAGCTCATCCCGATCCGACGCTGTCCAAGACGCCTAACGAAACGTTCTGCCACTTCATTCTCTATCAAATGCCAGTGGGACTTCGCGGCCTGCTCATCGCAGGAATCTTCGCCACCGCCATGGGATCGCTCAGCACCGCCCTCAACGCCCTCGCCACCAGCTTTACCCGCGATTGGTATGAGCCTTACGTCAACCCCGAAGCCACCGACGAACAAAGCTTGCGCGCCGTGCGTTGGGCGACCGTGTGGTTTTCTGTTCTGATGATCATCGTTGCATCGACAACGGCCTATCTCGTCATCGTGCATCCTAACGTCCGGATCATTCCCATCGTGCTTGGGATTTTCGGCTACACCTACGGCTCACTGCTCGGTGTGTTTTTTGCGGGAATGCTAACCAGGACGCGCGGGAACGATCGCGGCAACATCATCGCTATGATTATCGGTTTCCTGGTTGTGGCGATCCTGAGCGGATTGCCGAACAACGTCGCCGGGGTATTTGGGACGCACTTCTACACGCAGCCGAGCTGGCTGCCGGTGATGGAATTTCCGTGGTGGATTTGCTTCGGAACCATCGTCACATTTTTCGTGGCGGTCTTGTTTCAAACGCCGACTGCTTTGCCGCGCGAGCGCTCGAGCGCGAACAGTTCCGACTCGGCAGCTTATTAAGACTATTGTTGCGCGAGCCCGGTTGTGGCTATGGTTGATATCGCGCGAGAACGATTCCAGAGATGCATTCAAGCCCAAGTCCTCCCAGCGGTGTGAGAGCGGTGGTTTTCCCTAATCTGTCGGACGGGCGATCGCAAACGATGCTGGGCACAGCGCTTCTCGCGCTGGCGGCGCTCGCATGGTGCTGGACCGCGCACGAAGCGGGGGCAATGAATTGCGTGATGACCATGCCGGAGATGCAAAATTCGCGTTGGACCGGTTGCGCGCTGTACGTGCTCTCGTGGACGACAATGATGGTCGCCATGATGCTGCCTGCGGTCACGCCAATGGTTCTGCTCTTTGCTCGCATCGCACGGACGCGCCGCTCAAATGGATCGCCTTGGCTATTCGTCGGCGGTTACCTGATTGTCTGGGGTCTGTTCGCTATCCCGGCCTATTTTGCGACGCTCGAATATCCGGCGATCGCGCATTCGGCAGCGACCTTGTCGCTGGCGCCGCAACTGCCCGGGGCGGTGTTGCTGCTCGCGGGTTTGTATCAATTGAGCGCGTTCAAGAACGCATGTCTCCGTCATTGTACTGCGCCGCTCGATTTCGTAATGCATCGCTGGCGCGACGGCATGGGCGGCGCGCTGTTGATGGGCGCCCATCACGCCATCGTTTGCGTCGCGTGCTGTTCCGCACTCATGATCGTGTTGTTCACTCTGGGCGTGATGAGTTTGAAATGGATGGCGGTGATCGCCGGGTGCATGGCCGCGGAACGTTTTGCTGGCCACGGTCGCCTCGTCAGCCGGTTCACTGGCGCGACACTTGTCGCGATCGGCCTTGCCGGCTTGTTCCTGCCCAGCGCGCGAGAAGTTTTGCTTCGCCTTTAATTGTCTTCAAGCACCCGAAACTTAAAGAGAAGGAGATCAAATGCCCGACTGGAAAATGACAGGAACGTATTTCAAAAGCTGCAATTGCGATCCCGGATGTCCGTGCGACTTCATGAGCGAACCCACTCGTCACAAGTGTGAGGGCGTGCTCGGTATGAAGGTCGACAAAGGCCATTTTGATGGCGTATCCCTCGACGGCGTGAAGTGGGCCGTCGCGTATCATTGGCCGGGGCCGCTGCATGAAGGCAATGGCACCGTCAAACCCTACTTCGATCCGGCCACGACCAAGGAGCAATTGGATTCGTTAGGGAAAATTCTCACCGGCCAGGCTGGCGGAAAATGGTTTGAAGTCCTGGCGACGATCGTCACGACCGTGAAAGATCCCGCCATCGTGCCGATCGATTTCCAATTCAAGGGAAAACGCGGCAAGATCAAAATCGGCAGCGGCATCGAAAATGACTTTGCCCCGATTTCAAATCCAGTCACAGGCGACGAGTTTGCTGTGCAGGTGAGAATTCCCGGCGGGATGGAATATTCAGATACCGGTGAGGCAGAAATCGTTCGCAGCGCCGTCATGCGCTCGACCGACGAAATTGCGTTCGATCATGAAGGCGGCCACACCTCGTACATCGAACGCCAAACGTTCGGCAGTCATCGGTAACCACGCGCCCCCGACTTTGATTACGTCGTGCCTGGCGATTTAGGTGCGGAATCGTTTGCGAGCTTGATCGCGGATTATGCCTCCTCCTCGTGTAATCGCTGATCTTGTTGAGCGTTTCGATCAACAGAGCGACGCATACAAGTCAGGTCAATATAACGAAGCGCAGCTGCGCCAGGAATTTATCGATCCCATGTTCAAAGCGCTCGGCTGGGACATGGAAAACATCAGCGGTTATGCCGAAGCCTACAAAGATGTCATCCATGAGGATGCCATCAAAATTGGCGGCGCAACCAAGGCGCCGGATTATTGCTTTCGCATCGGTGGCACGAGGAAATTTTTCCTCGAGGCGAAAAAGCCATCGGTCGATATCAAGACTGACGCGCATCCGGCCTTTCAACTTCGCCGCTACGCCTGGTCGGCTAAATTGCCGCTTAGCGTTCTGACCGATTTTGAGGAGTTCGCTGCTTACGATTGTCGAGTAAAACCGGCGCTGAGCGACAACGCCGCGACTGCGCGCGTGCTTTACCTCGGTTTTCGCGAATACATTTCGCGCTGGGACGAGATCGAGAAAATCTTCTCCCGCGAAGCCATCCTCAAAGGTTCCTTCGACAAGTTCGCCGAGTCCACCAAAGCCAAACGCGGTACGGCCGAAGTGGATGACGCGTTTCTGGACGAGATCGAGAAATGGCGGGCCGATCTTGCGGCCAACCTCGCCCTGCGCAATCCGGCGCTCTCCCAGCGCGATCTTAATTTCGCGGTTCAGCGCACGATCGATCGCATTGTTTTTCTGCGCATCTGCGAAGACCGGCGCATTGAAGTTTACGGCCGATTAATGGCGTTGCTCAACGGCGAACACACCTATGCACGACTCCAACGCCTTTTCCGCGAAGCCGACGAGCGTTACAACTCCGGCCTCTTCCATTTCCAAAAAGAAAAAGATCGCGTCGAACCGCCAGACGATCTCACACCCGGGCTCGAGATCGACGATGCCGTTCTCAAGAAAATCATCAGGCGCCTCTACTACCCCGAGAGTCCGTACGAATTCTCTGTTCTGCCTGCGGACATTCTCGGCCAGGTTTACGAACAGTTTCTCGGCAAAGTCATCCGGCTCACTGAAGGCCATCGCGCCAAAGTTGAGGACAAACCGGAAGTTAAGAAAGCGGGCGGAGTCTATTACACGCCCACTTACAT
>DMCG01000190.1:0-140 GCA_003445855.1 Spartobacteria bacterium
AAGTTTGTTCAGGAAGCGTTGCGAGGCGCGATTGTCGATCTTGCCAAGGCGATCGAGATCGTGGCGGGGGCGCTGCGAAAAGGCGGCCGCCTGTTCTACGTCGGCGCCGGGAGCAGCGGCCGGATCGGTGTGCTCGATGC
>DMCG01000190.1:450-765 GCA_003445855.1 Spartobacteria bacterium
GTGAGAGCGCTTTACCGCAGTGTCGAAGGCGCGGAAGACGAAGAGAGCGTCGGCGCGCTGGCCATGACGGAGCGCGGAATTAAAAATGTCGATGTTGTCATCGGGATCACGGCGAGCGGTCGCACGCCTTTCGTCCTCGGCGCGCTGGCGCGAGCGAAATCGCGGAACGCAAAAACAATTCTGCTCACTTGCAATCCAGAGCGCTCCGTAAAAGTAGATGTCGATCTTGCCATTCATCTCGCGGTCGGCCCGGAAATCCTCACTGGCTCGACAAGATTAAAGGCGGGCACGGCGACAAAGGTCGCGCTCAACATC
>DMCG01000190.1:1057-3272 GCA_003445855.1 Spartobacteria bacterium
CACGAAGTTGCGCGATCGCGCGGTGCGCGTGGTCGCGGAACTAGCAAATTGCGATTACAAATCGGCTCGCGAGCAACTTGAAGCCAACGGCTGGAATTTGCGCGCCGTTGTCGACAAGATCGACAGTTAGAGGCGGGATTTTATGCGAGCCACTGAAGATGTGGGAAAATTTCGCGAATCGAATTTTTACTCCGATAGGCGCAGCTGCGGGACTTCACACGAAGTAAATGAGACTTCAACCGAAAGGAAATCTTCTATGCTCTGGACTATATTTGTTATCTTACTCGTGCTCTGGCTGCTTGGATTTATCGGGCACTTTGGTGGCGCTCTGATTCATCTCCTGCTGGTCATTGCAGTCGTCGTGCTGATTATTAATCTGGTCAGTGGCCGCCGCCCATTGTAAAGCTCGCAGCAATGAAACCGGCCGGGATTGTTGGCATTATTCTCATCGCCATCGGCATTATCGCGCTGGCGTATGGCGGATTTACTTATACGAAACGGGAAAAGGTGATCGATGCCGGGCCGCTTCAGGTCAGCGCCGACAAAGAGCACACCGTTCCATTTCCGCCCATCCTGGGCGGCGTCTGCCTCGTGGGCGGCATTGTCCTGGTGGTGGTCGGCAGCCGGAAAAGCTGAATTGCGGATCTAACCGCCGGCTTTGAGCACGGCGAAGGTCTTGCTGCCCTTGCGATCGAGGTAGAGAAGGACGCCGCGTTTCGGGTCCCCTTTGGTAAGGGCTTCTCGAAAACTGGCAACGTTGTTGACCGGTTTGCCATCCACTTCGGTAATGATGTCCTCGCGCTGAACGTCCTGTTGCGCGGCAAGGCTGTTGTCGTCCACGTCAGTCACAATGACCCCTTGCTGAACATCGAGATGGAGACGTTCGGCGACCTCCCTGGTCAAATCTTGCACCTGCAATCCAAACTTGCCGATGTCTTCGGGTTTCGGCTGGCCCGGCTGAATCGGTTGGTTTGAAACACGCGCGATTTCATTTGGCAATTCGCCGGTCTTAACCGGGATTTTCATCGTCTGACCTTTTCGCCAAACGGTCAGCTCAACATTTTGGCCGATCTTCTTTTTCAGAATCTCGTGTTGCAGTTGAGAATCCGTACTGACCGGGGTTCCATCGACATTTGTGATCACGTCGAATGGACGCAGATCGCTTTTATACGCGGGTGCGTCCGCCTCGATCGTGCGCACAACCACGCCTTTCTCGACGCCTTTGAATAAATCGCGGATCGAGGGATCGTCGCCGAGTGATTCGATGCGAATGCCGAGCCACGGCCGCACAATTTTATGGCCGGCGATGAGCTCGTTGCCGATTTCTTTCGCCATGTTAATTGGGATCGCGAACCCGAGCCCGCGATTCAATCCATTGATCAGCGCGTTCATGCCGATCACTTTGCCATCGATGTCGCAAAGCGGCCCGCCGCTGTTGCCCGGATTGATCGACGCGTCGGTCTGCAAATAATCTGAGATCGAGTAACCGCCGGTCGCGAGTAATTTGTTGCGGCCTTTGCCGCTGACGACGCCGTAAGTAAACGTGTAATCGAGCTTGAACGGCGCGCCGATCGCGAATGCGAACTGGCCCACCCGCACGGCATCGCTATCTCCGAGCTGCACAACCGGCAAATCTTTCGCGTCGATCTTGATCACCGCAATGTCGGTCTTCTCATCCGTGCCAACCATCTTCGCCGTAAATTCCCGGCCGTCTTTCAATTTCACCTCGATCTTATCGGCGGCTTCCACGACGTGAAAATTTGTAAAGATGTAACCGTCTGGCCGGACGATGAACCCCGAGCCTTCGCTCTGGATGGGTTGAAATCCGCGCGGATTTCGCTGGGGATTATTTTCGTCGGGCGGACCCTGGAAAAATAGATCATCAAAGGGGGAGCCTTCGCCGCCATCGTTCTTCTTCGTTATCTCGATAATGACCACGCTCGGCGCGACGATCTCGAAAACTTTGGCAAATGCGTTATTGAGTTGATGCACCACGTCCTTGCCAGCCTCCGCCGCCGCGGCCGGCACCGTTGCCGTCGGCGCAGTCTCCGGCGTTGCTGCCAGGATCGACATCGTGCTCGCGATGACGAGCGAAGTTAAGATCGATAATAATCGCATTGGTTCGAATTTGGACAGCATCCAACTTGCAATGTTCAATGGCGCGAGTCTAACGCGAATCCAAGGCCGTTCGCGGCGCACTTTTAGGTGCCTGCGT
>DMCG01000190.1:3480-8038 GCA_003445855.1 Spartobacteria bacterium
AGCGAAGTTAAGATCGATAATAAACGCATTGGTTCGAATTTGGACAGCATCCAACTTGCAATGTTCAATGGCGCGAGTCTAACGCGAATCCAAGGCCGTTCGTGGCGCACTTTTAGGTGCCTGCGTTGACACGCTTGTCAGCGGTCTTAACGTTTTCGTTCTCAATTCAAATGATCACTCTTGCCACTGGAAAAGGGGATGGAAAAGCCTTCGTCTCGCATGCGCCGGGTTATTGGCCCGATGTGCCGCCGGAGCTCTGGAACGATTGGAAATGGCAGCTCAAAAACCGGGTCACGTCGCTCGCTCAACTCGAGCAACATGTCGATCTTAGCAACGAGGAACGAAGCGGTGTCTTGCTTTCCGGTGACAAGCTCGCGCTCGCTGTCACACCGCACTTTTTCAATCTGATTCCGCGCGAAAAAAATCCGGACGATCCGATTCGGCGTCAGGTCATTCCGCGCATCGAAGAAACGTGGACATCGCCGTACGATATGGCCGATCCATGCGGCGAAGATTCGCACATGCCGGTGCCCGGTTTGGTGCATCGATATCCGGACCGCGTGCTATTTCTCGTGACTGATCGCTGCGCGAGTTATTGTCGATATTGCACGCGCAGCCGCGTCGTCAGCGGTGTCGGCGAACAGGAGTTGCACACCGATTTCGAGGAAGCGTTTCGTTATCTCGAACAGCACACCGAAGTGCGCGACGTGCTCTTGAGCGGCGGCGACGCGTTGATTTTCAGCGACGATAAGATCGACAAGTTGCTTTCACGGTTGCGCGCCATTCCGCACATCGAGTTTCTCCGCATCGGCACGCGCGTTCCGATTTTCCTGCCGCAGCGGATCACGCCGGAACTTTGCGCGATGCTCGCAAAACATCATCCGCTTTGGATGAGCGTGCACGTCAATCATCCGCGCGAGCTCACGATTGAAGTCAAGCAAGCGCTCGAGCGACTCGCCAACGCCGGCATCCCGCTCGGCAATCAGAGCGTCTTGCTCAAAGGCGTGAACGACGATCTCGAAACGATGAAAACGCTCGTGCACAAACTGCTCATGTGCCGCGTGCGTCCTTATTACATTTATCAGTGCGACTTGATCAACGGCTCATCGCATCTGCGCACCTCAGTCGCGAAAGGAATCGAGATTATCGAAGGTTTGCGCGGTCACACCACGGGTTACGCCGTGCCCCAATTCGTCATCGACGCCCCCGGCGGCGGCGGCAAAGTGCCGATCGATCCCGGTTACATTCTCTATCACGACAACGAAAAGATCGTCATCCGCAATTACGAAGGAAAAATTTTCGAATATCCCGAGACCGGGAACGAAAATGTGCAGTTCGCGCCGCAGCGGGAATATCACGACGAGTATTTGTATTCGTAGCCGCCCTTACTAGAAACTGATTCCGCCTTAACTCGAGCGTCTATGTCGATTGCGAACTGACAGGGTACTCTCATCGACGCCGGAGCGCGCTCGATATCCGACACGCGACCTAAATCCGGGGCGCGGGGTGGCGGCTGACGCCAAGCCGCTAGCCGGTCTTCTCCCGTTGCTCGACGACCGCACGCATCTTTTCAAAGTACTTGCTCTCGATCCGATCGAGAAAGGTTGATGTTTTCTTTGCCTCATCAACATCAGTGGCGTTTCGGGACGATCCCTCACGAAAAGTCGAGCCGACATCCGCAACTGCCAACACTTCGTCTAAGACAGTTGGCATCGCCCTCACCATTGCCTCATCGTATTGTCGCAGCGTAACGGCAACCAAGTAGTCGCGAATCTGCTTCTGTGCCGTCGTGCGGGGAGTGGCCCAAACTAATCTCGTGAATATCTGATTGTCGGGCGACAGACCCACAAGCAGATCAATCAGGCCAATGAACCCGATGTGCGACAGCACGTTCCCAGTAAGCTTCTCGAGCTCGTTCGTTGCTTGAACGACTCGTTGCAATCTGCGGTCGGCCGTTACAAACACGGTTCGTTTGCCTTCGCTTGCGTCCAAGAACAACCTAGTGAGTTGTTGAGCTTCGTGCTGAATCAAGATTCGCTCCTTATCCTTGCCGGTCTGCCGAATCAGCTCTTCATATCCGGAAATGAGGGCACTGAAGATGTGTGTGAACTCAATGTTGTTGGTATCGTAAAACTCCATGCTTTCGGTCATGACGCCCTGTTTGTTTAGGAAGGCAGTTAATTCCTGCTCGTTTTTGTATGGCGCTATCTTCTGCAGGAACTCGGGAAAAGATCTCTTGATCGGGTTTTGATCCGTGTAAAGCGAGGCGAACGCGCCGACGAACACGTTGGTATTCTCGGCGCTGTAAAAGAGAATATGCTCCGTGAGTCGCTTGGGCTCTTCCAGCTTTAGCTCACGAACTAAATCGATCGCCTTTGCCCGATGGACAACAATTTCTTCCAGGAACTCTGTTCCGATCACAAGATCACACCGGCGTCCCGCCGCTTTAGCGGCGGATTGCAGGCGATTAATAGCCGAAAGATTACCCTGATACATTGGATGTCCTGGTGCGATCGCAGGCAAGAGAACGCTTGCGTCAAAATAGATCTTTGTCGGGAGCGTGTATGCGTGTGATAACGCGTGCCGAGGCGACGAGAGAAGAAGCTGGACTGTAATCGCAGTACGCGAAATTTCTGCCAAAGCGTCCGCTTCTGCTGCGTCAGGAAACCCAATCACCTGAAGAAACGATTCGCGCAGTGCGGTCCTGAAATTAGCCTTGGTCCCGAAATACTCATTTGTCAGTGCGTCTACGGCATCCTCAACCTCGATTCCGCGGCTGACGATGGACCCAGCATATTGCGGCGCGAGATCCCACGATCGCAATGTGAATAGCCGCTCCCAGATGTCCCTGACCGCCTTCCGCTCGCCCATTTCGGGATCGTGCCCGTATAGAACCTTAAGCCGATTGAGAACTGCTCCCGCCAGCTCGTCTAGTCTCGCTTCCAGTTCTCCCTTCGGCCCGGTCTTCCGTCGAATATATTTCCCGGCATCGATAACGTCTCCAGCAGCAACAAGCCTTTGAAATGATTGATTGAAAAGAACGTGCGCTGTCACTTCATCAACCCGCATCAGTTCGCGAAGGCGATCGACAGCGGACGTCTTTTCCAAATGCGACGACGGTTCGTCGTTTAAGATCGCCAGCAAAACTCCTTCTTGCACCATCTCAAGAGCGGGTCGGACAACAGAAGTGGGAGCCTTTGTCCGTGCATACGCGAACGCGATGACGCGATGCAGGCGCGATTGCGGCAAATCCTTCGGAACGGCTACCGTCACGGGAATCTCTGGAGCAGGTGACGGCAGTGCTTTCTGCGCCGTCCGAATTGCTCTCCAGAGTTCCTTGTGTTCATCCGCGGGGTCATAGGACAGCACGCGAATGTTCACAGCTGCCATTTCCGCTGCTAACCTTTTGTCTATTCCGTCTGGCACAACAGCGAGGTGCATTGCTGGATAGTTCGGCCCAAAGTTCTTTTTATAGCCGTCTAAAATCTCCTCGATCGCGGGATCGAGAAACGAGAAGCCAATAAAGGCTGTAGGACGTAAGCGGAGAAGCGTGACAACGAAATCTAAATAGTCGTTCTCCTGCTTCAATCGCTCGTAGTCGTAATAATCGACAACCATGCACTCGGGCAACTCAGCCCTGCCGTGAATGCGCGCGACGAAGAACTCTGAAATCAGCGCCGCATTCCGCAGCGTTTCATCCCGGAGCTCAAGTGGCAACGCGGCATGTCGCCTAAATTGGGCGTACGCTTCGTGCAGGCTCCTGTCGTAGTTCGTCGTAACAATCCCGGTAATTGGCAACGAGATCAGCGTTTCGAGTTTTTTAAATTACCGGGGATAGTTCGGAACGGCGAGGCCATCCGAGCTAGCCGCTCACCAACCGGAATCGCACGGCAGGTCTTGTATACCGTCGCTGCGCCTAAAAAATCTCCCTGCTGCACCCGTGCATGTACAAGCGTCGCAGACGGGGATCACCAAATTCACTGCAGACGTCCGCAAGTATGTGTAGCCACTCGCCCCAGTTCGGAAGCCCGACACGGCAACCGACGCCTGCGCCGGCGAACAACACTGACCGCGGTTGTGCAACAAAATCGCGAAGTGCTTGCCCAATCTCGT
This sequence comes from Spartobacteria bacterium, assembly GCA_003445855.1. Taxonomy (GTDB): domain Bacteria; phylum Verrucomicrobiota; class Verrucomicrobiia; order Chthoniobacterales; family UBA10450; genus UBA10450. The sequence continues at coordinate 7,594 of DMCG01000190.1, forward strand.
CTGCGTTCATTCCACATGTCTAATTCAATCGTCATGAGCAAGCGATAAAAAATCGGCACGCGTAGGCGCGTCCCCGTGCGCGAAATTCTTTGGTATGGCAAATGACGAGGGCAGCCACGCCGACGATCCGCTGGAGCAGATCGAGTTCGACATTAACGATATCAATTCCGAGGTCGCGCAGAACGCTGTGCGCGAACTCCAATTCGTCAGCGGCGGCGCCGTGGTCACTTACAATCCGCTCGGCATTACAATTGCACCGCGATTCGGCGCTCCGGTTATCGCGCGACTGAGATCACGAGCAAAGCAGGCGCTTGAATCAACCGCCTGTACGTTCGTAAACAATTTTCCCGCCGATTACGGTCATGACGGCCCGCGTCTTTAGAATTTCCGGCTCGGGAATTTTCATGATGTCGGCGGAGAGCACGGTGAAATCGGCGAGCATGCC
>DMCG01000190.1:8228-8872 GCA_003445855.1 Spartobacteria bacterium
TCGGCGAGCATGCCGATGTCGATCTTGCCTGGTTGAAATTACTGATGAATCTGGAATCCAGGAATCCAGGAAAAGGAAACAGGGTCTCAAAATGGAAATCCCTTCACGTTTTTTGGCTTCCAGATTTGTCAGCGTTTCGCTGTCGATGTAGGATTTGAACGATGAGCACAGTTGCTGAGATTCGAGAAGCCATCCGACAGTTACCGGCGGAGGAGGCTTGGCAGCTGGCGCAGGAACTTCGCGATCATCTCGACGCCCTGTGGGATCAACAATTCGAGGAAGATGTGCAAGCGGGGCGTCTCGACGCGGTGATTGCGCGAGCGCGCGAAGAACATGCGAGCGGCAAAACCCGGCCGATGGATGAAATCATCGGGGACGAATGAGTTCTGGCAGAACTATCGCGAATTGCCAGAGTCGGTCAGGCAAGTCGCGCGTCGCACATATCATTTTTGGAAGGAAAATCCGCGCGCGCCGGCGCTCCGTTTCAAAAAAGTGCGGGACGCTTATTCTGTGCGAATAGGAAACACCGGTTATCGAGCCATTGCGGTGGATGTGCCCGATGGATTCTTGTGGATATGGATTGGCCCGCACGATGAGTACGAGCGGTTGTTACGATGATCGGTTATTCTCGCTACTGAGTTTCG
>DMCG01000140.1 GCA_003445855.1 Spartobacteria bacterium
CGACAACGTCGTCCCCTACAGCGTGTACGTTGCGCAGGTCCAAAGTTCGCGGTCGAGCTGTTCTCTCGCGCGCGCGGTCAGAAGATCGACATCCACATTTTGCCGCATCACGGCAAAAATTGTCGAACCCGAACCAGACATAAGCGCCGCGCCGACTTCCGGTTGTTTGAGCAACCACATTTTGAGTTGCGCGAGAAAAACAAATTTCTCGAAAACAGGACGCTCGAGATCGTTGAGAAACGTTTGGCCGGCGAATTCCTGAATTTCGTAAGAAACGCCGGGAATCTTTCTCGAATCCTGCCGGCGCGAGTAGGCCCATTCAGAGGCAACTCCAAATTCCGGTTTCATGAGCAAGATCGACAATGGAGCCGGCGGGAGCCGAGCGACATCGACGGGTGAGCCCGAGAGGGTTGACGAGCCGGGAGGCGAGGCAATCAATCGCTGCGGCAAGTTCACCGGAGTCACAATCTCGCCGCGCCCTTTGCACATTGCTGCCGATTCGAAAATGAAAAACGGAACATCCGATCCGATTTCTTCGGCAATCTTCGCCAGCGCCTCGCGGGGCAATTTCGTTTCAAACATTCGATTGAGTGCCAGCAGCGTCGCGGCCGCATCGCTGCTGCCGCCGCCTAAACCGGCGCCATGTGGAATTTTCTTTTTCAGCTCGATCGAGATCGCCGGTTTCAATTTCGTCGAGGCAAAAAATGCATTCGCCGCGCGGACGACCAGATTGTCATCGCCTTGCGGCACAGATGGATCATCGCAGCGGAACTCAATCCCCTGTTGTTTCCTGTCGATCTTTATCTCATCGCAAAGCGAAATCGGCGCGATGACTGTCTCGATTTCGTGAAACCCGTCGCCCCGCCGACGCAAAACCTTGAGCGAAAGATTGATCTTCGCGGGCGCTGAAACTTGCATAGCTTGCAATTTGTCCGGCAAACTCGAAGAAGAACAGGATGCGATCAATTGTTCCACGAGAAAAAATTATTGTCGCACTCGATGTGCCGACCAAAGCAGCGGCGCTTGAGCTGGTCGCGCAACTCGGCAGCGAGATTTCGTTCTTCAAAATCGGGCTGCAACTTTACACCGCCGAAGGCCCGGAAATCGTCCGCGCCGTTCTTGCTGCCGGCGCGAAAGTTTTTCTCGATCTTAAATTGCACGACATCCCGAACACGGTGGCGAAGGCGGTTGAATCAGCGAGCCAGCTCGGCGTGCAAATGTTGACGATCCATTTAACCGGCGGCGCTGAAATGATTCGTGCGGCGATTGCTGGCCGGAAGAACAACATGTCGATCTTAGGCGTCACGGTGTTGACCAGCGCAAACGAGCAGACACTGCGCGAAACTGGCGTCTCCGATAAGATCGACAATCACGTTTTGCGGTTGGCGAAATTGGGCGTCACAACCGGAATTGATGGCGTTGTCGCGAGTCCGCATGAAATCAAAATGCTGCGCGCGGAATTCGGCGACCAAATCAAAATCGTCGTTCCGGGAATTCGGCCGAGCTGGTCGGAGCCAGGCGATCAGAAGCGCGTGATGACGCCACGCGAAGCGCTGCATGCAGGCGCGGATTATCTGGTGATTGGGCGACCGATTGTCACGCATCCACAGCCGCGCGAAGCGATCGCCAGGATCTTCGATGAACTGAGCGCCCTTTCCTGAGGCTGACTGCTCATGACCGCGGACGTGAAGCTCGCGACCCCGAAACAGAAACACCTTGTGTTCACCTCGGCGGGAGACCAAGCGAACGTGATAAGTTGGCTCAACGGACCTCGCAATTTCGATTTGTGGATCACCTACTACGGCGACCAGGAGGGGCGCTTCAGAGAAGTTGCCGATTTTTACAATTGCCGCACCGGCGGCAAATTTCCAAATCTCCACCATGTATATCAAACTTGGTTTGATATTCTGGATCATTACGAAGCGATAATGGTGATGGATGATGACATCGTTATCGATGCCGCGGCAATAAGCCGCTTGTTCGAGCTGCGCGAACGATATGATTTGTGGTTATTGCAGCCGGCCTTCGATCCGCGAGGAAAGATCAGCCATCAGATTACGATAGCAAAGCCGAACCTGCTGTCGCGCTACGTCAATTTCGTCGAGGTGACCTGTCCGCTCTTCCAGAAAGACAAACTGGATCGTTTTATGAGCGTGTACGATCCGGCGCTCGTCGGTTGGGGAATCGATTGGTGGTTTTTGCAAACACTAGGCCCTGATCTGAAAGGAAAAGTGGCCATTATCGACGAGATCACCTGCATCAACCCGCACGATGCGGCTAAAGGCGGTCGGAGAGAAATCGATTCCCTCCAGTCGAAAAAGGAAAGAATCGCTCTTTGGGAGTCTATCAAGAGGCGTCATCATATTCAGTCCGAGTCCAAGGGAGCAATGGAGTATGGCTGTATTCCAAAAGACTCAGATCACGAACCGGTCAATCACACGATGTAGCTGGCGGCCCTCCGATTATTTCTTCCTTTCAAATCGTCTCGGATTTTTTCGGCATTCTCGAATGGATTCGTGAACTGACAGCGGTTAAGCATCGATTGTTTGATAAAAAATTACCATCGCTGCCGTTCGTCTTCCGGTTCAAAAGATCAAATACTTCGCGATACGAAAATTTACGGAGCGTTGCAACAGTTTTCCGCTAAGCTGCACCCCAACTCGCCAGCTAAACACATTGATGAAACGCTTCGCGCGTCTCGATATTTATCACGATGTCGTGCCGCGATCGGCGGCAATGAACATGGCAATTGACGAAGCTTTGCTCGAGACGGCAAAGATTCCGTCGATGCGTTTTTATCGATGGAACTCCCTTGCTCTCTCGTTTGGATATTTTGGAAAATTCGCCGATGTCGCCAATTATGCGGCGCAGTGCGACTTGGTTCGCCGCTGGACGGGTGGCGGAATCGTTTTTCACGAAGATGATCTGACCTATTCTATTATCATTCCGACTTCAGTCGAATTTTTCTCAGCATCATCAAAGATGGTTTACGCTGCGATTCATTCCGCGCTTCGCGATGCGCTAATTACGCATGGGGAACAGGCGCAACTTGCAGAGGCCGCGCGGCAAAAAATTTCCGAAAGCTGCTTTGCGAACCCGGTCCATGCAGACGTGCTGGTGAATGGCCGGAAAGTTGCCGGTGGAGCGCAACGGCGTACGCGCGCCGGCTTGCTTCATCAGGGGAGCATCCAAAATGTCGATCTTGGAAACGGTCTGGCCGAGCGATTTGCAAAAGAATTGTCCGATGACTGCAGCGAAAAATTGCTTGGTGAATCATTGATCGAACGCGCCCACGAACTTGCCGAGCAAAAATATAGCTCGGTGAGTTGGTTGCAGCGCCGTTGAAACTGTTAGGTGGCTGGGTCACCCTCGTTTTCGGGGTTTCACAGAAATGCTCTACCATTTTACGCAGGTTAGAGGTGTTGCTTTGACTTTTAGCGGCCCGGCCTTCATCCTGCGTTTGTGGAAGTCTTCGCACGCTCAGCCGCAGCACCCGTCACCGGGCTCAGCCCGCTGGCTCGAGTGACCACGCTTGTGCAAACGCAACTCGACCTGGTCGAAGCGCGAATTATTGAGCAAGCGGCGGCTTTTGACCCGGCCATTGAAGGTTATGTCACCTACGCGATCGGCGGACGGGGCAAACGTCTTCGACCACTGGTGGCGCTTCTCGCCGGCGGCGCGACCGGCCAGATCAATTCGGGTCATGTCGATCTTGCGGTGATCGTCGAATTGATCCACCTCGCGACGCTCGTGCACGACGACATCATGGATGAGGCTGAGCGCCGGCGTTCGCAACCAACCGTGAACGCGCGCTGGGGAAATTCGCTGAGCGTGCTGCTGGGCGATTGCCTGTTTGCCCACGCGTTGAATCTGTCCACCAGCTTTGACAATTCGGAGATCAGTCGCGCGATTGCACGAACGGCAAGCGAGATTTGTTCCGGCGAAATGATCCAAACTCAGCGTCGCTTCGATCTCAAACTCAGCGTGGAAGATTATTTGCGCATCGTGAAAATGAAAACCGGATCGCTTTTCGCGGCGGCGGCCGAATTGGGAGCGACGATCAGCGAAGCGGATGCTGCGATAATAAAGATTCTGAAAGATTTCGGAATGCGCGTGGGCACCGCTTATCAGATTTACGATGACTGTCTGGATATTGCGGGAAATGAAAGCGCAACCGGGAAAACGCTCGGAACCGATTTACGCAAAGGCAAATTCACTCTGCCGATGCTGATTTTTTTGCGCTCCGCCTCTGAGTTCGAGCGCGAACGCTGCTCGAGTTTTATTCTCGACGGCCGTTGCGAAGAAGTAACCGAGATTCTGAAAAACCGCTCGGCCAATGGCGCACTGGATGAATCGATTGCCGCCGGCAGCGATCTCATCCGCGAAGCACAAACAAATATTGAGTCGCTCCCATCGAACGCGCATCTCGAGGGGCTTTTCGCGCTCGGCGATGCTCTGCGCGAGATGTTCGAGCAATTGCGCACGTAGCAATGTCCCGGCTCAAGATTCGGGAGATGCCGCAGGCAGAGCGGCCGCGTGAAAAACTTGCCGCGCACGGCGCATCCGCCCTCACAAATCCCGAGCTGATCGCGATTCTTCTGCGCACGGGCGTCGTCGGGGCAAACGCGATAGAAGTTGCGCGCGAATTGCTCGAAACATACGGATCGCTGACAGGATTGAGCCGGTGCAACGTTGACGAATTAGCAAAGATTCGCGGCGTTGGCTTCGCCAAAGCGGTTCAACTCGTCGCTGCATTCGGGCTTGGACAACGGCTGGCGCGAGAAACATTGTCCAAGCAAAAAATCGATTCACCCGAACTGGTGAATGAATTGATTGGCCGCGAAATGCGGATGCTGCGAAAGGAGTCCTTGCAGGTAATTTTGCTCGATACACGCTACCATCTGATTCGAGTTGAAAAAGTTTCCACTGGCAGCGTGAATGAAAGTATCGCGCATCCCCGCGATGTGTTTCATCCCGCCGTGGTTTCGTCGGCCTACGCAGTGATCGTGGTGCATAATCATCCCTCCGGCGACGCGTCGCCCAGTCAAGCCGATCACAGCCTGACGCGGCGATTGGCGGAAGCGGCTGAGCTATTGCAGATCAAATTGCTCGACCACATTATCATCGGCGCGCCCGCGAACGGAAACGCCGGCTATTTTAGTTTTAAAGAAGCGGGCGTGCTTTGAAAATTCATCCCACGGCGATTGTCGATCCAGCGGCGCACATCGGAACCGACGTCGAGCTGGGTCCGCATTCGATCATCGGCGCGAACGCTTCCATTGGCGAAAGATCGACGATTCAATCGCATGTCGTCATAGAAGGAGACGTTTCCATCGGCACCGGCAATTTCATTGGACATGGCGTGATTATCGGCGCGCCGCCGCAGGATCTTTCATTCTCGCCCGAGCGGAAAACGAAGATCGAGATCGGAAACGAGAACGTGATTCGCGAGTACTGCACCATTCATCGCGGCAGCGCGGAAGGGAGCATCACAAAAATCGGCGACAACAATTTTCTCATGGTTGGCGTTCATGTTGGTCACAACTGCGAGATCAGTAACAACGTGATCATTGCCAACAATTGTTTACTGGCCGGACACGTGCTCGTGGACGATCAGGCATTTCTCGGTGGAGGATCGACATTTCATCAGAACATGCACGTGGGGCGGCTCGTGATGGTTCAGGGGAGTTCCGCATTTGGAAAAGATCTGCCGCCGTTCACGATCGCGGCAGAACGCAATTCCATTTTCGGAATTAACGTCGTCGGTTTGAAGCGTGCAGGATTCAGCGCGAAGGACCAGGAGGAAATCAAAGATGCGTTCAAGCTGCTTTACGCGAGCGGACTGAACATTTCACAAGCGCTGGAGAAAGCCGCGACAATAAATTTCGGTGCGCCCGCGCGCGAATTTTTCGAATTTGTCACGAACGCAAAGAAGCGCGGGATTTGCCCTTACAAGCGCGGCGCGAGCGACGAGATGTCGATCTAAATTCCGCGCATCGTAAGCCGCTTATGATGCATACCTGGAGCTAGGCGACGCGTTGTAGGGCGGGCGCTCCGCCTGCCAATCCTATTCGGCAACCGATGCGGTTGCCCTACAATCATTTCGGTTCGAGGCCGAGCAACGCGAGCATGCGGCCAGTGCGGCCTTTTTCGGCGCGGTAGGAATAGTAAAGATCGACATGGCACGCGGTGCAGATGCCGCTGTCATGGATTTTCTGCACGCCTTGCGCGCGACATTGCTCGACGATTTTCGCGGCGAAATCGATTTCGTAATGCGGCGGACGAATGCAGGGGCTCAATTGCACGATCAGGTCGGGCGGTCGCGATCCGAAGCGTGCGATCATTTGCGTGATCGCATTCGTGACGACACCTAGCTCGGTCCCTTTGCGGCCGGAATGGACGAGACCGATGGCCGGGGTTTTTGGATCGACAATATAAACCGCGCAACAATCGGCGACATGGATGCCGAGCAGAATTTTCCTCTGATTCGTGATGATTCCGTCGCAACCGGCGAACTGTTTGCCCGATTCAACTGGTCGATCGACAATCGCAATTTTGTTTCCGTGAACTTGTTCCGCGGTAAGCAGCGGCCAACTTTCAACACCAATTATGCGTCGAATGTTTCGATGTGCAGCTTCGAGTCGCCGCAATGCTTCGGCTTTATCGTGCGACACATCGATGCCCGCGATCCGCCTGATAAAAGCGTGCCGGCAAACGCCGCTCGATTCAAGCGCTGCAAATTGCTCGATCGCAGATTGCTCTCGAGGCGCGGTATCGGCCGAGATGCGAAGCGAAGCCGGGCTATTTCGATGAGTTTTCGCGGCGCTTTCTAGTGGCGGTGGTGCCGCTGCCCGTGTCGTAGATTCTCGATCGAGTCCCGCGGGGAGCGATGCCGTCGAACGATTCGGTGTAAGTGCTTTGCGTCCCGGTGACGCGATCGAATTCAGCAAGCGCGGAATTATAACCGAAGAGCGCCTGCAACCGGGTCGACTGCGCGGTGGTCAACTGCACTTGCGAGTTAAGCACGTCCAACTGCGTTCCGGCGCCGGCATCGAGACGCGCTTTGGCCAGGCGTTCGGCTTCCTGCGCCTGCTCAACGGTTTTTTCCGTGCTTTGGATCAGTTCGCGGTTCTGCTGTAAATTTGAATAGGCCTGCTGCACTTCGAGCTCGACCTGCCGGACATCGTCGTCATAAGTGATTTTCGCTTCCGAAAGCAAAGCGCGCTGTTGCTTAACGCGGCCGTAAGTTTCGCCGCTATCCCAAACCGCCCAGTTGCCGGTTAATCCGAACACAAAGCCTTTTGAGGTATCGTTCCAACTGGTGCTCAAAGGCGAACTGAATATTTCGTAACCACCGCTGGAGGTGAAGTTGGGCAAAAAGCCACCCAGCGCCACGTGCACTTGTTCGATTGCGTTCAAGACGTTCGCGCGCGCCTGTTTCAAAAACGGGCGGCGTTCTTTCCCCAATTCAATGGCCTGAGTCAAGGGGATGTTTCGCGGCACGAAAGTCAGTTCTCCCATTACTTCGAGTGGCGCGCCTTCTCCACGCAACGGATCGAAATCGAGGCCGAGCGTTTTGGACAGTTGCAGTTCCGAAATCCGATAGTTGTTGCGCGCAGAAATGAGATTGGGGAGTTGATTGGAAAGAGCGACCTGAGCTTGCAGGACGTTGAAACGCGGGACTGTTCCAGCTTCGAAACGGTTCTGCTGGTCTTTCAACTGACTTTCCAGCAGGCCCACGGATTCCTCCTGCACTGTAATCAGCGCGCGATTGAGAATCACTTGGTAAAACTGAGTTTTCACGGTGGCGATCACTTGATCGACAGTGTTTCGAAATGCGAAATAAGCGCTGTCTCGCTGGAAAAAAGTGCCGCGAATCGAGCGAAAAGTGCTGTAGTTGAAAACCAACTGTGCCCCGGTGATGCGGATCGCATAAGCAGTGTCCGTCCTGCTGGTTCCAGTGCCGGTGAGATCTCCGCCAGTTGAACCAGTTCCTCCGGTCGCGCTGCTGAACGAGCTTCCACGGAGGTTTGGATCGGTCCATGCTAAATCCGCTCTCGGACTGACGTGAGGCAACGCCTGTGCGCCGATCTCCAAGACCACGCCTTTGGTGCGTTCGATCTCCTGTTTCGTCCGAAGAATATCAGGGTTTTGCTGAAGCGCGGTAATGATCGCCTGATCGAGTGTAAATCGACGAGCATTTCGCAGGTTGGCGCTCGCTTGCTCCGAGCCCGCTAGTGCGAGCGACCCTCGGACAAGCATTCCGGTCGCAGTTACGAGAACAAGAAATTTTCGCATGAAAAAAGACCCCGAGATATTAGATGCGTGGCGTTAGCGCGCGGATTCAACACGCGCGCGCTTTTTATCCTTGTCTGATAACACTGCCACCGAATGAACGACAATCTTTCGTTTGGCAGTAATCATAGATTTTGCTGTAAATGTGCAGCCACGCTTTTTGTTCGTCCGGCGTGAGATGTTCCATGATTTTCATGAGGTTGCCGACCATCTCCTGCCGAATCCGCCGAACCAGCGCCGAACCTTTTGGTGTAATGCACACCATTACTTTGCGCCGATCCTCCCGCGCAATCGAGCGCACCACGTATCCCAGATTTTCGAGGCGCGCCACCAGGCCGCTGGCCGCCGCTGTGGTGTGCCCCATTTTTTGCGCGATGGCCGACATCGTCGACACTTCCTTTTGATCGAGAAACGCGAGCGCAAAAAATTGCGGGAAAGAAACATTTCCCGGCGCGAGCTCTTTGCACAGATGCAGCACAAAACAGCGCTGCATCTCCAGCACGATGTGGGAAAGACGTTCCGCATCCGCACGAATGCCCGTGCTCTTGTCTCGTGCAAGCGTGGTGGCGGTTCCGGCGTTCAACGCGCTTAAGCTAAAATGCGCGCGTGCCCTGTCAAACCGGCTCACCCGAAAGAATTAGCTAATTCCAGATTTGAACTTCGACAATGTCGCCCTGATTCACCGATTCGCCGACTGCCAGACGCAGCAACGCATTCGACTGGCTCAAACCAAAAAGCGCATGCGATTCCTGACGGCCAACCGGCGTAAAATTTCCATCCTCGAATTTTCCGCGAATGTAATGCGGGCGATCCCCATCGTTCGTTAGATCGACAATCAACCGCGCGGATATCTTACGCAGCTCGAGGTCGGTTTCGGAGGCGCTCATCATCTTCAAAATCGCAGGGCGAACGAACTGCAAAAATGTGACGAAGGCCGAAACCGGATTTCCCGGCAAACCAAACAATGCACATTCACCGATGTGGCCGAAAAGAAATGGTTTGCCCGGTTTAATCGCGACTCGCCAGATGTCGATCTTCGCACCGAGAGATTGCAACGCGGATTTCACAATGTCGCGTTCGCCCACTGAAACTCCGCCGCTGATAATGACCACGCGATGCTCGATCGCTCGCTTGAGAGCTTTAGTCAGTAATTCCTCGTCGTCCCGGCAATGCTTCATTAATCGCACGGCCGCACCGCAATTCTGCAGCAGCCCCTGCAAAAGCATGGAGTTGCTTTCATAAATCTGACCCGGCTGAAGTTTTTCCCCGAGTCGCACAAGCTCGTCACCAGTCGAGATGATTGCCGCGCTCACCTCGCCACCGACCATTACGTCACTGAAACCTTGCGATGCGAGCAACGCGAGAACCGTCGGGCAAATACGGTCGCCTGCCGCGAGAATTCTCTGGCCTTCGCCCAGATCGCAACCGCGTCGCCGCACGAACTCGCCAAGATCGACATCTACATTCACGACGATCTCGTCTCCATCGCGCGTGACATCTTCCTGCATCACGATCGCGTCCGCTCCCGCGGGCATTGGCGCACCGGTAAAAATGCGGACCGCTTCTCCGATTGAAATGCGAAGTTGTCGATCCAAACCGGCCGGCTGCTCGCCGATAACGCGCAGTTTCTTTCCCAGTGCACATGAGCTTGCCACGACCGCGTAACCATCCATGGCCGAGTTGTCGAAATTCGGCAGCGGCAACTGCGCGAAATAATCCTTCGCGGCAAAACGATCAAGCGCTTGCAAGATCGACAATCGCCGCGCCGGCAACCGCCGAACCGTTTCGAGAATTTTCGAGCGCGCTTCTTCTTCGCTAATCATGGTATCGGACGCTTAGAACTGTAGCGGCGCTCTATGAGCGTGGCATTTGTTTTCGAAGTGCAAGCGACGGTCATAGAGCGCCGCTACAGAATCGCCAGATGTTTGACGAGCATCCCATCCACCTCATATTCTCGCGACCTGTTGGTGAGGTGGCTGAGTGGTCGAAAGCAGCGCTTTGCTAAAGCGCCGTACCCCAAAAGGGTACCGAGGGTTCGAATCCCTCCCTCACCGGTTCTTCTTCATTCGATGTTCGGCGTTGGACGTTGGGCGTTCGACGTTTAATTTCCAAACGAATCCCGTGCGCACTGAACCACTCCAAATCCGAAACTTCATCGACGGCCAATTTGTTGAGCCCGTCGGCGGTCGATATCTCGACAACATCGAACCGGCGACGGGGAAGCCCTATTCGCAAGTCGCTGACAGCGACGCACAAGATGTCGATCTTGCCGTGGCCGCGGCGGAGAAGGCGTTTGCGGATTGGTCGAGAAAACCCGCGGCGGAACGATCACGCATTCTTCTGCGCATAGCCGACCTAATCGAGCGCGATCTCGAGAAGCTCGCGCGGGCCGAGTCGATCGACACGGGCAAGCCACTCTCGCTCGCGCGCACGCTCGACATTCCGCGCGCCGCGAGCAATTTCCGCTTTTTTGCGACCGCGATCCTCCACACCGAATCCGAAGCGCACGTCACCGATGGCGTCGCGTTCAACTACACCCTGCGCCAGCCGCGCGGCATCGCCGGATTGATTTCGCCGTGGAATCTGCCGCTCTACCTGCTGAGCTGGAAAATCGCGCCCGCCATCGCGTGCGGCAACACCGCCGTGGCCAAGCCGAGCGAGCTGACGCCGATGACGGCGTATCTCCTGTGCGAGATCTGTCGCGAAGCCGGTCTGCCGAACGGCGTGCTCAACGTCGTGCACGGCACGGGGCCAAATGTCGGCGCGGCGATCACGGCGCATCCGAAGATCGGCACGATCTCGTTCACCGGCGGCACGGTGACCGGCCGCAAAGTGGCCGAGGCGTGCGCGCCGTTGTTCAAGAAGGTTTCGCTCGAGCTGGGCGGGAAGAATCCGAACATCGTCTTCGCCGATGCCGACCTCGACGCCGCTATCGCCGGCAGTGTGCGCTCTTCGTTCGCGAACCAGGGCCAGGTCTGTCTGTGCGGTTCGCGCGTGTTCGTCGAGCGACCGGCATATCAGAATTTTGTCGACCGCTTTGTCGAGAAAGCGAAAAAACTGAAAATTGGCGATCCGCTTGAAGATACCACCGATCAGGGCGCGATCATTTCACAGACACAGCTCGATAAGGTAAAGTTCTATGTCGATCTTGCGCAGAAAGAAGGAGGAAAGATCGCGCTCGGCGGTTCCGCGCCCGAATCGGTTAACGAACGTTGTCGATCGGGTTACTTCTTTCCGCCGACGGTTATCACGGATTTACCCGTGTCATGTCGCGTCAATCGCGAGGAGATTTTCGGCCCGGTCATCACGATCACGCCGTTCGATAACGAAGAGGAAGTGATCGGCTACGCCAACGACACTGACTACGGCCTGGCCTCGAGCGTCTGGACGCAGAACTTGAATCGCGCGCATCGCGTCGCGGAACAAATTCACACCGGAACGGTCTGGGTGAACTGCTGGCTGGTGCGCGACCTGCGCGTCCCCTTCGGCGGCATGAAACAAAGCGGCGTCGGCCGCGAAGGCGGCGACGAAGCGTTGCGCTTCTTCACCGAGCCGAAGAACGTCTGCATCGCAAAGTAGCTTCTAAAGCAGTTGATGGTTGAGAGTTGATTGTTGAGAGTCTGGAAATGCTGGCACCAACTCGGGCTTGTGCTTGCCCTGCCCGCCATACTCTCAGCGAAGGCGGATGCTCGTAATCGAATGATCAAGCGAATCAAAGAGGGCGAAGAAAGACAAGAGGGGAGTTGCTGACTGTCCCGCAGCGCAATATTATCTACGCATGCCCACCGCTAATGAGGTAGAGAAGCTGGCGCTCGATTTATCGGAGAGGCAGCGAGCCATTCTGGCTGCTCATCTGCTGAAGTCACTTCCTGCTGTTCTTGATGATGCCGACGAGGGAATAGCGGAGGCGCTACAACGCGATAAAGATTTGGATGCGAATCCAAAGTTGGGGATTTCCGTCGAGGAACTGGAGCAGCAAATTCAGCAGCGCCGCGCGTAATGCGGCTTGTTCTTCATCCCAAGGTTTACTCCGATATCGCTCAGATTATGGAGTACTACGAGCAGGTGGCGAGTGTGGATCTCGCTGACGAGTTTTATGCAGAATTGCAGCAGCTCATACGAGAGGCAGCAGAGAGACCTGAGTCTTTCGCGATTCGCGAACGCGATATTCGCCGAGCCAACCTGCGGCGTTTTCCGTATCATTTTCTGTTTCGTATGACCAGCGATGCCGTTCGAATTTTGGTCGTACGCCACCACAGAAGAGAACCTTTGTTAGGAATGGGACGCAGATGAAATCGTCTCCGCTCGTAACGACCCAGAACCTGAATCGCGCGCATCGGGTCGCGGAGCAAATTCACACCGGAACTGTTTGGGTGAATTGCTGGCTGGTGCGCGACCTGCGCGTCCCCTTCGGCGGCATGAAACAAAGCGGCGTCGGACGCGAAGGCGGCGACGTAGCCCTGCGCCTGCCGTGCCGTAGCCTTGGCGTAGGCAGGCTTCTTCACCGAGCCGAAGAACGTCTGCATCGCAAAGTAGGATGGATTCTGACGATTGGATGCTTCAGTTCGACGTTCGCGAACTGTTGGAGAAGTCGCCTTTTGACGCTAACGGATACGTCACGATCTATGAAAAGAAGGAATCGCATATCGAACGACGCTTCACGATTCTCAACCCACTCCCTCGTCGCCATTGCTTGGCCGCTATCAAACGCGATCATACTTTCAACGAGGACATTGGTCGCGTTCGTTTTCCAGTTGTGCGCCCTTCCCAAGGCTTTTCCCGAGAAATACACATTTCGCCGCGATTTTGGAAGTATTTGAAGAAACATGACGTCGATGCGGCGCTTTCCGACAACGGGTCTGTGTTGTTTGAGTGGAGGCGCACCTGTTCAGGCGGAACAGCGGTTACTCGGTTTTGGATGAAGGAAGACGTTCTGCGCGACGATCTAGAGCGACATCGCCTTTGGGGTCTCTGGTGCATCGACTCTATGCGCTTTTCCGAAAAGTCCCTCCCTGATCTTGGGCTTTCGGATACACGGGAGGTGTTCCGGTCCGATGCTTTCGTCTACCAGTTATTCATCGGCCATCGACCCGGATTTCACTTTCGAATGCAAACAGCTTCAATTGTCATGGGCAAAAGACTCCTAACGATCTAACTCGTTAGGATTGCGATGGCACACTTATGACGGGCAATCCTAGAACTGCAATGTATGGAGATATGGAGGTTCCTGTTTTCGAGCGCGACTGGATGACGACTGCTGAGAGGCTGCCGTATTGGAAGACCTACGGCCTCAAACCCGGTGAGCTTTGGAAGGATACGCCGATAACACACGACCAGTGGGAATATTATGTCCTTCTTGAAGATGGGCCAGTGCCGGTCGGCGCCGTGATTGCTCGCGAGTTGATGGCTCAAGGGGCGACGTCTGCTGTGTTCACAGAAATGTGGTCTAGACTGGTTCTCGTCGGTCCAGATTTGGTGTGTGTGAATGAAGAGGGAGATATCCGGGAAGTTCTCGACGAGCTTCGAGCGGCTACAGGCGGGAATCTCGCCGGGCTTCCGGACGTTATCGCTTGCTTTCCGCATGGCCGAATCGTGATGCGTGAGGCTAAGCACATTGCAGCCAAGTACAAAGATCGCCTTGGCCCGAAGCAACATGCATTTGCCCGCGCAGCACAACGATTGTTCGGCAGTAGACTTGATCTTGCGATCGTCGAATGGGGTCGTTTGCCATCAGGACAAAAAGCCTGACCCGCCTGCAGCGAATGAGTACATACTTCAACGCCATCGATACGGACGAAGGCCCAGTTCACATTCTGACCAAGAGTCGGTGGTTGGGTATTTTCCCAAACCCTCATACAAGTGTTATGCCGCACCACGCCACAAGCTTAAAGCGGCTAGGCACAGTCATCAGATGGACGACTAGTGATGCCGGATTACTCGCGACATTGCACAATGCTACCGTTCGCCTCGTTCAGGAGCTTGGCATTTCCGGTCTCGCAGACGTGGCGAACAGTGCGAAGATGTCGCAGCGCGTCTGGAAAACTTTGGTGGAGCCGGCTCCGGGCTAAGCGAGATAGTAGAAGCCGCTGCGCAGGAAGGCGTATCCTTTCCAATTTCCAAAGATGTCCTAAAATACATCAAGAATTTCATGTGATCTGTTCTCACAGCCGCCATGTGTTGACTCATCAGGAATACGACACAGGCAAGTGGAAGAAGTAATATGTCGATCGCCGAACTCGAAAAAGTGACAAAGGCGTGGCCACCGATCTCTCGCGCGGTGCGCGTGCCTCACAGCGAAGGCGATTACCAGGAGCTGGCTGAATTGCTTGATCGGGTCACCGATGAGGTTGGCGAAGATGAAAATCATCCGCTGGCTTCGCTGATGGACGTGCTTGGAGTGCTCATCGAAAAATACGAGGACGAGCATGTCGCGGAACTGACGGGGTGAATCGCGCCGCGACGAAGAAACTCACGACGCCACCGCCTTCGTAAGATCGACAACTCCGACAGTAGTCGCGAGCACGCGAAAGCTTTCGGTGCTGCGCCACTCGCTTCGTGATCCCGCAGCAGCGGGAAGATTGCAACCAGTGATACGCCCACTTGCGAAACGGCTCAGGTTTCAGCAACATGAAAGCAATGAGCGGAGTACGATT
>DMCG01000102.1:0-2402 GCA_003445855.1 Spartobacteria bacterium
GACAAGATCGGGTCGCTCGAAGTCGGCGAGCTCGCCAACTTTTCGATCTTCGATTGTGAAGATTATCGCGAGCTCGCGTATTGGTTTGGAGTTCCACAGGTGCATTCGGTTTACGTGCACGGCAAGCGTGTGTTTTGATCGAACATTTCTGTAGGGGACGACGTTGTCGTCCCATGGGAAGCCGACGGCTTCCCCTACAGGTAATCGTCGGCGCGACGGGTCGTCGCGCCCTGCCTTGCGCTGATGTTCGCGCGCCGTTACCGTCGATTCCTTCATGAAGGTCGAAGTTGAAAAGCAGGCGGATTCCACCTCCACGCTGCGGATCGAATTGCCGCCCGAGGAAGTGTCGAAGGAGTGGGACGCGATCGCGAACAGTTTCGCGCGCTTTGCCAAGATTCCCGGGTACCGGCCCGGTAAAGCGCCGCGAGTGGTGATCGAAAAGAGATTTCGCAAGGAGATTCAAGACGAAGTGACAAAGAAGCTTGTCTCGAAGAGTTATCACGACGCGATCGCGGCGGAAAAATTACGCGTGGTCTCATTAACGAATGTGGAAGAGGTCCAATTCGGCGAGGACAAGTCGATGCGCTTTCGCGCGACGGTGGTGACGGCGCCGGAGTTTGAGTTGCCGGAATACAAAAATATCCTGGTGGAATTGCCTTCGCCAAAAGTGGCGAAGGAAGATGTCGATCTTGCGTTGGAGCGCTTGCGCGAGCAATCGGCCGACTTTGTCGATGTTCCGGAGCGCGGATTGCAAATGGAAGATTTTGCGGTGATCGATTTTGACGGCGCGATTGATGGCAACCCGATTCGAGAAATTGCGCCAAACGCGAGCAAAAATCTTCATGGCGACAAAAAATTCTGGCTGCATCTCGCGCCCGAGAATTTTCTGCCGCGATTTTGCGAGCAGATCATCGGCATGAAGCCTGGAGAGACGCGCAGCGTCCAGGTTGAGTTTCCCGCAGATTTTCCGGTGGCCGAGCTTGCCGGGAAAAAGGCGGACTACGCGGTGACCTTGAATGAGATCAAAGCGAAAGTGCTTCCGCCGGTCGACGATTCACTCGCGGCCAAGCTGGTGCCCGGAAAAACACTTGGCGATCTTCGCCAGATGATCGAGCACGATCTCGAGCATGAAAAAGAACACGAGGTGGAGCGGGCGAAGGAATCGCAGATCGTCAAGTTCCTGCATGAACACACGAGTTTCGATTTGCCGCCGCCGCTTTTAAAAAATGAAACGCGACGGGCGTTAAACGAACTTGTACATCGCAACCGCGAGCGCGGTGTGCCCGACGACATCCTCAAAGGCAAAGAGAAGGAGCTGGTGGAAGGCGCGGGTTCTCTCGCGGCGCAGCGGTTGAAAACGAATTTCATTCTGAGTCGAATCGCCGAGCGCGAAAAAATCGAAGTCTCACGCGAAGATGTCGATCTACGGGTCCGAGAAGAGGCGTCGCGTTACAACATTTCGGTCGAAAAAATGCGGAAGGAACTGGAGGAACACGATGGCTTGAACGCTCTGGCCGAACAGATTCTGCTCGGCAAGACTCTTGATTTCCTGAAAGCGAATGTTAGCGTCCAACCGAGTTCAGAAACGGCCGCTGCGAAAGAAAAATCATGAGTGAATTCCACGCAAATTCGTCACAGTCGGTGTTGATTCCGATGGTGGTGGAGCAGACCGGCCGCGGCGAGCGCAGCTACGATATCTATTCGCGCCTGCTCAAGGACCGCATCGTTTTCATCGGCGAATCGCTGGACGATCATATCGCGAATCTGGTCATCGCGCAGTTGCTCTTCCTGCAAATGGAGGACTCGAAGAAGGACATCAATATCTACATCAACTCGCCGGGCGGCTCGGTCACGGCAGGGCTCGCAGTTTACGATACGATGCAGTTTCTGACTTGTGATGTGACGACCTACTGCCTCGGCATGGCCGCGAGCATGGCCGCAGTGCTGCTTTGCTCCGGCACGAAAGGGAAGCGTTTCGCGCTCCCGAATTCCGACATCATGATCCATCAGGTCTCCGGCGGCGCCCAAGGCGCAGCCAGCGACGTGGAGCGGCAGGTCGATTACATGTTTAAATTGAAGAAGCGCCTTATCAAAATCATCGCGCAACACACCGGCAAATCCGAGGAACAGGTGCGGCTGGATTCCGACCGCGATTGTTACATGTCGGCTGCCGAAGCGAAGGCCTACGGTCTGGTTGATGAAGTGATCAAATCTCGCAAGGAAGTGAAGCTGCTTGATGGAGCGGCTTCTCCCTCGGGGGACCGTTCAGCAGCGGTCGCGGAGGCCGCTTTACCGCGCAAGGTCCAGGAATAAAAGCTGCTCACTAAAGGGGAAAATATGGCCCGCGCCTCGAACCTCACCATGTGCTCCTTCTGTGGCAAAAGCCACGCCGAGGTGCGCAA
>DMCG01000102.1:2739-5117 GCA_003445855.1 Spartobacteria bacterium
AATCATTTCAAGCGGGTTATGCAGACTTCGACTTCGACGCCGGCTGATTCGTCTTCCGCCTTTCAACCTGATCCCTTCGCCGAGGTTGAGATTGAGAAGAGCAATATTCTTTTGATCGGGCCGACCGGTTCCGGCAAAACGTTATTGGCCAAAACGCTGGCGAAGATTCTCGATGTACCGTTTTGCATTGCGGATGCAACCACGCTCACGGAGGCCGGCTACGTCGGCGAAGACGTCGAGAATATCATTCTGCGCTTGCTGCAGAATGCGGATTACGATGTGAAGCGCGCCGAAATCGGCGTCGTTTATATCGATGAGATCGACAAGATCGGCCGTAAGACTGACAACGTCTCGATTACGCGAGACGTTTCGGGCGAAGGCGTTCAGCAAGCGCTTTTAAAAATCCTCGAAGGCAGCACCTGCAATGTTCCGCCGCAGGGCGGCCGCAAACATCCGCACCAGGAATACATCCAGGTCAACACCGAGAAAATTCTCTTTATTTGCGGCGGCGCCTTTATCGGTCTCGATAAGATCGTCCAAAAACGAATTGGCCAAAAAGTGATGGGCTTCGGGAGTCCGACGCTCGAAGTGGAGGAAGCGCTGCGAAAGGAATCCGTCCGGCACGTTGAACCGGAAGACTTGCTTGCTTTCGGAATGATTCCGGAATTCATCGGCCGCTTACCGGTGGTGAGCTCGCTCGACGCGCTGACCGAAGACGAAATGGTCTCGATTTTGACTGAGACCAGAAACGCGATGGTCAAGCAATACACCAAGCTTTTCGCGATGGAAGGCGTGCGCTTGACCCTGACGAAGGATGCGCTGCGCGCTCTCGCGGCCCAGGCCGTCACCAAAGGCACCGGCGCGCGCGCTTTGCGCTCGATGCTCGAGCGGATCATGCTCGACATCATGTACGACGTGCCCAGCCGCGAAGATATCGCCGAAGTCACGATCAACCGCGCCGTAGTCGAAGGCAAAAAGCTTCCGCTTATTCGCAAGAAGCAGGACAAAGACGCGGCCTGAGGCTGTAGACGCTTCGCTCAGCGAAGCGCAACGCAGACAATCTGAGACACGTGCGCCGCGTCGCCCAGAGGGCGACGACTACAAATGCGAACCTTGCCGTTGGGCGTTGAGCGTTCGACGTTCTATTGTCGATCTTTCATGCGGACAATCGTCATTAACACCGGGACAGAGCTGTTGCTAGGTGACGTAGAGAATGCGCACCTGACTTTCATCGCGCGCGAAATTCTTCCGCTGAGATTGCGCATCGACGAGCAGCGCACCGTTCCCGACGGCGCCGCGATTCAAAGCACTCTCGCGGAATTATTTTCACGCGCCGAAATCGTTTTTGTGACCGGCGGGCTTGGACCAACGACTGATGACGTCACGCGCGAGATCGTCGCTGAATTGCTTGGATTGAAATTAGAGCAAAATGCCGAGCTGCTGGCTTCGCTTCAGCACAGACTTAAGAGCCGCGGCATCAAGTGGACTTCGCGCATCGCGCGTCAGGCTGATGTGCCGACTGGCGCCGTGATTCTCCCAAACGAAAACGGAAGCGCACCGGGATTATATTTGAAGGCGAACATCAATTCGCAAACCAGTTCGCCGCATCTTTTCCTGCTGCCAGGCCCGCCGCGCGAACTTCAGCCGATGTTTCGGAAATCGGTTATGTCGATCTTGCAGGCTATCGTAAAAAACCCCGAGGCGCTGGATCGGCGAATTTACAGAGTCGCGTGCCTGGGCGAGTCGATTATCGAAGAAGCAATCGGCGAAAAAGTTCTCGCCATTGAGGGAATTGAGCTTGGTTACTGCGCGCGGCCCGGGGAGGTCGACGTCCGGATCATGGGCGAGCCCGATGGAGTAACGCGCGCCGACGCGATTATTCGGGACGAGCTCGGATTGTCGATCTTTTCCACCAATGATGAAACTCTCGAGGAAGTGCTGGTGAAGCTGCTTGCAGAGCGTAAGGAAACGATTGCGGTTGCTGAATCGTGCACGGGCGGATTGTTGGCGCATCGAATGACGAATGTTCCCGGAGCGTCCGAAGTTTTCGTCGCCGGCTACGTCGCGTATGCAAACGCGGCGAAGATCGACATGCTCGAGGTCGATCCAAAATTAATCGAGAAGCACGGTGCAGTCAGCGAGCCGGTTGCGGGGGCGATGGCCAAAGGCGCGCGGAAGCGCGCAAGATCGACATATGCGCTCGCAACCAGCGGCATCGCGGGACCGAGCGGCGGTTCGCCGGAAAAGCCGGTGGGAACGGCTTATATCGCACTTGCTTCGCCAGATGAAGATTCAATGGTGAGGAAATTATTTTTTCCGACCGACCGCGAAACCTTTAAAGACCTGATTACGCAAGCCGCTTTTGACCTGCTGCGCAA
>DMCG01000068.1:0-3390 GCA_003445855.1 Spartobacteria bacterium
TACTCGTGCCCCAGCCGGTCTCTACCACACGGGTATTTGCTGCGCTAATGCCCAGACTGGTGCCGCCGACTGCTGTTACCCATGGGCTCGACGCGGGCCAACTCGCTGTGGCGAAACCAACGGCAGACGTATTATCGCCGCTATCACCCGATGAGAAATACACGCCAATGCCTTCAATGGCGGCTTGGATCAGCGTATCCTCCAGTGGCTTCACATACCCAAATGGCAAAAGTTCCGTTGTCGGAAAGCCGTAGGAGTTCGTCACAATCTGCGCCAGGTGTTTATCCACCACGTGGTTCATCGCCGCGTCCAAATCCTGGTAATTGTTCGGCGCGCCCACAAACACAATCTTGGCCGCGGGCGCCATGCCGTGCACCGCTTCCACGTCCAGAGTCTCTTCACCATACCAACCCTGCGGATCCTGGGCCCGGTTCTCCCGCTTATTGTATATGCCCGGGGGCACAATCTGAACAAGCTGCGATGCGTTCATTGTGGGTAGCCCGCGATTGGTAGACCATTGGTTGACATCTGCTAGAATCGTGGGGGACGCGTAGGCGTCAATGATGGCGACCGTTTGGCCGGCCCCGTCATAACTACCCGTGATGCCGTAGGCGCCCTTGATTTGGGCGGGCGTATAGCCCTTCACTGTCCAAGGTGCGGTGGCAGGGGAGGCAAGGTCGGTAAAACCAGTCGGGTAAGCATACGGTGACACAAGCTGCGCCCAGTAAAGCGAGAGCGGAGGTGAATTCCTGAAACCGGCGGTCGGTGGTGCATTCTTATCAACCACGTGGTACGTCTGCACAAACTGGTAGCTTTCGTCGAGACCGACCACGCCTTCGACGATGTTCGCCAAAGAACCGGGAATCGAAACATCGGCCGACGGTGACCGCACGCTCTGGCCATTGACTTTATACTTTCCAAACTGAACTGTGAAAGCGGCTGCAGCCTGAGCCACCGTGCCTTCTGCGGCGACATAGTGGTTATTCGTCGGCGTATAGTCCACTGTAAAACCCTGACTCTTGAGCCAGGATTGAACGGCAGTCACTTGCGACTGGGATGGCGCGAACTGCTGACGAAACTGCGCCGGCGTCAGGTAATTGCGGTACGATGAACTGCGCGGATTGGATACCGCGCGAGCAAGTGCCACGGCCGCCGTTGGATTGTTCCAGCCGAGATAAACCCGGAAACCAACTCCGGCGCTCGGGTCGGCTGCGCCCTTATAATTTTTTGAATTCGCCCACGCCGGCTTACTGCCGTGCAGGACCGCGTTGCCTGATTGTGCTTGCACCAGAGTGGGCAGCGCGAAGGATAAGAGTACAAGGAGAAATCTATTCATAATTTTTTGGGCGTGGTGATTTTGTGTTTGGTGGCCGCCACTGATAGCAGAACAATTTTCTCGCGTCAAGCGGAATTAATTCTTCGCATGCGCTCGGTGCTGCGAACAAGTAATTATCGCCGGGCTGGGCCAATTATTCTCCGGAAATCCGGCTATCGCTTCTATTTCTACCAGATCGCTTCGGCTCTCCGAAACGTCCGACTAATTCGACAGACACGCCGAAAGTGCATCCGTGTCTGTCAGCCTCGCGTATTCGTCCATCAAGTACCGGTCGGTCATTCCAGCGATGTAATCGCAGACTGTCCGATGCAATCCTTGCGTCTCGATTCGCTTCGCGGCCGCCTCGCCCAACCGGCTTGGATCGACAATGTAGCTTTCGAAAACCTTTCGCAGCATCTCGCACGCGCGCCGGTTCACTTCCGCGACGCGCGGGTGATAATAAACATTTTGATACAGAAATTTCCGCAGCGCCCGGTTCGCTTCGAGTAATTCGTCGCTGTAACGGATCAACGGCGCCGGCTGCTTCCGCACATCATCCGCGCTTTGCACACCAACATCGACAATCGATTTTGCGCTCGTTGCGATCACGTCCCGCACCTGCACATCGATGATGTCGCGGATGATCAATTTATGCAGTTCGGGCTCACGCGCATCCGGATAGCGCGAAAGGACCGCGCGATGGCTGCGTCGCCAAACCGCGTTTTCCTCCAGTTGCGCCGAATCGAGAATTTCAAAATCGACCGCATCGTCGAGATCGTGACTGTAGTAGGTGATCTCGTCCGCGAGATTTGCGATCTGCGCTTCAAGCGATGGAGAATGATATTTCTGCAACGTGGGGCGACTTTCCAAGTTGCCGCTTTTATTTCGCAAGTTGGAAACTTGCGCCACGTCTTCCATCTCGTAAAACGCCTGGTGTTTTTGCAAACCTTCCCGCACTTCGAAGGTCAAATTAAGCCCGGGAAAATCCGGATACGCGGCTTCGAGCAACTCGACCATGCGCAAGCTTTGTCGATTATGCTCGAAACCGCCGTGCTCGCGCATGCATTCCGCCAGCATCTCTTCGCCGGAATGGCCGAACGGCGTATGCCCGAGATCGTGCGCCAGCGCGATTGCTTCCGCGAGATCTTCATTCAACGATAACGCCCGCGCGATCGTACGACTGATCGACGCCACTTCGATCGAATGCGTCAGCCGCGTGCGCAAATGATCGCCCGTGCCATTCAGGAAAACCTGCGTCTTGTATTCGAGCCGGCGAAACGCGCGCGAGTGAATGATGCGAGCGCGGTCGCGCTGAAACTCGGTCCGATAAGCATGACTCGGTTCGGGATACTTTCGCCCGCGCGAATCGCCCGATTTCTGCGCAAACGCCGCCAGCGTGGCCCGCTCGGTCGCTTCCATTTGCTCGCGCGTCTTCCAACCATCGCACGCAATACTTGCCGCGGCCGCCGGTACCTTGCTCACGCCACGATTATTCGTCGATTGTCGATCTTGGCGAGTCCGGAGTTTCAGTTTGCGGAAGCTGGGATCGCAAAATTCGTTCCGCTTTTCGTGCGGCCGCTCGCACCATCAGCATGTCGAAGACCGCCAGCAACAGCGCGGTCAACGCCAGCCAGGCGCAAATCAGCCAGAACAAAATGAACCAGACTGGGTGCTCATGCGGATTGAGCGCCGATTCCAAAAAGGTCGATCCACAAAACAAAAGCACGAGCGCAACTAACACCACGGTGAACATCGTCTTGCGCCGCGCGTTTGGATCGCGAATCAAGCCACGGGTCGCGTGGATCACGAACGAGGTCGTGCGCAGAGGTTTTTCTCCAGGCGAGTCGCTCACTGCTGAAGATTCATCCGCTATTTGCAAAAGTCGATTCCGATTTGCCAGCGAAAACCCGCTGCGTAATTGTCGATCTTCCATGAAAACTGCCAAAAAATCTCAAGTCACTCCGGAACGTCTGATGCAATTTGGTTTCGCCTACGCCCCGCCACTCATCATCGGTGCAGCCGTCAGCAATAAAGTCTTTGACTCGCTGGCGAGCGGAGCGAAGACCGTCGAGCAA
>DMCG01000068.1:3704-8278 GCA_003445855.1 Spartobacteria bacterium
AAATTTCTCGCTCACGCCCGAAAGCGAAGCATTTCTTGTCAGCAACAAGCCCGGCACGCTCGCCGGATTTTTCCCGATGAACATAAAGCGGTTAATTCCGCTCTGGCTGAAGCTTGACGAAACCGTGCGCACCGGCCGGCCGGCTGAAGCGCGTAACGAAGAACATCCCGGCACTGAATTCTTCACCGAGCTCGTCGAGAACATCATCCCGATGAGTTACGGATCGGCGAATGCGCTCGGCGATCATTTGAAACTCGCGAAGGCGAAAACCGAAACGCGCGTTCTCGATCTTGCCGCCGGCTCCGGCATCTGGGGAATTGTGCTTGCGCAAAAATCTCCGCACGTGCGAGTCACGGCGGTGGATTGGGCCGGCATGATTCCCACGACCAAGCGCATCACGCAAAAGTTTGGCGTCGATGATCGTTTCCAATTCATCGAAGGCGACCTGCTCGAAGCGGATTTCGGCAGTGGTTACGACGTCGCGACGCTTGGCCACATTTTGCACAGCGAAGGCGAAGAACGCAGCCGCAAGTTACTCAAAAAAACTTTAAATGCGCTCAAATCCGGCGGAACGATCGTCATCGCGGAATGGCTCGTTAACGATGAGCGCACCGAGCCGCTGCCGTCGTTGCTCTTTTCCGTGCAAATGCTCGTAAACACAGAGCAAGGCGACACCTTCAGCTTCAACGAAATAAAAAGCTGGCTCGAACAAGCCGGATTCGAAAAGGCGCGCACGCTGGACGTGCCCGGGCCTTCGCCATTGGTGCTCGCGACAAAAACTTAGGATCGATCTTTAATTAATCCGCGAATCCAATTGTCACAGTTAAATGGAGATGCTTTCATAGCCACGGCATGAGAAAGGCGAAAGCGAAATCAAGCAAGGCGCAAAAACCCCGCGCAGCCAAGACCGCCACAAATCGTACTCGCTACAGGAAACCTGCCATCCGAAGCGAAGCGTTCTTCCGAGCTTTGCGAAATACAAAAGCGTACGCGGCTGACCCGGAAAGCTTAAGGCAACTCTTCGAAGAGGCTGCGGAAGAAGGCGGCGTCGATCCCGAAAGAGCCGTTTAAGGAGAGCTGGGCCTACCTCCAGGCGATGCTGCGTCCTATCCGCGCTTATTCTCGTGGCGAATACCGCGCGGTTCCACAGAGCGCGTTATTTTCGATCATTACCGCCATCAACTATCTTGTGGATCCGTTTGATTTGATCCCTGACGAGATTCCGTTTCTCGGTTTTCTCGACGACGCGACCGTCATCGCGTTTACAGTCCGGAAAACGAGAGAGGATCTGGATGACTTCATGACATGGGAAACACAGCATTGATTGGCTCTCAACAGGAGAAGTTATGAAAAGGAATTGCAGGCAGCCAAATAGAGTAACGGCTGCATACGAATCGCGAAAATGAAAGGAACCCAAAGATGAAGCTTCTTGTAATATCAAAAGGGCGGGCAGCGCTGCAAAGCGCTCTTACGATCGCGTTTTTGCTTTTCGGTGGTTCGCGCGTGGTCGCGACCGGAACCGGCTGGCCTGTTTACGCGCACGACGAGCAGCATTCCTGCCTCAGCTCAGTTCCTTCGCAATTGCCGCAAACGATCCGATGGTCCACGCCGGTTGATCTTAAACCTCAGTACAGCGGCGGTGATCTGTTCATCCACTACGGCTCTCCACTCATCACCGAAGGCAACACCGTGCTGGTGCCGGTGAAGACTGGCGCCAATGACGGCTTCCGAGTAGAAGCTCATCGCGGCAGTGACGGCGCCCGCGTCTGGTCGCTCCATACCGACTTTTCATTGCCTCCACACAGCGGCATTTGGGTTCCCGTGTGCGGAATTGCGCTTACCCCCCAGGATCACGAAGTGGTAATCCCAGCAGCCGGCGGCACAATTTTGCTTAGAAGCTCACCCGACGCACCGGCGGGCGGCGTCGAGCGCGTCGCATTTTATGGCATCACGAACTACAACCAGGATCCCGCTGCCTTTAACGCAGCTATTCAGATCTGCACGCCGATCAGCTGTGATAATGACGGCAACCTTTATTTCGGCTACGTCTCCACGGGCGAGCCGCTGCCGGGTTATCCGCGCGGCATTCACAGCGGCCTGGCCCGCATTTCGAGCACGCAACGCGGCAAGTTCACTTCAGCACGTGCGATCTCCGGCGACCAGTCGATGGAGAAGGTCGCCTATAACTGTGCCCCTGCATTATCGAACGATGGAAAGACCCTCTACGTGGCGGTGAATCGCACCTCCTTCGGAGCCTTTCCCTCCGCTTACCTGTGCGCGATGGACAGCACGACACTGGCGCGGCAATCAGCCATGCCCCTGGCCGACCCGCAATCCACGCCCGGTAATCCACTCGCAGCCATCGCCTACGATTCGGCAAGCACCACACCGACTGTCGCACCGGATGGCGACGTTTATTTCGGTGTGCTCGAATTTGATTTTACTTCAAATCATGATCGCGGCTGGCTCCTGCATTTCGACAGCCAGTTGAAAATTTCCAAGCTGCCCAGTGCATTTGGTTGGGACGATACCGCGTCGGTCGTACCAGCGAGCGCGGTGCCATCATACCGCGGCCCATCGCCCTACCTCCTTCTTACGAAATATAACAACTATGCGCAGGTGGGCGGCAATGGTCGGAACTTCCTCGCGCTGGTTGATCCTAATGTGAGCATGACCGATCCGGTCACTGGCGTCACCGTCATGAGGACTGTACGCAAAGTGCTGGGACCGACTCCAGATCCTGAACTCGGCGGAGTCCGCGAGTGGTGTATCAATTCGGCCGCGATTGACCCGATCAATCATTGCGCAGTTGTTAACAGCGAGGACGGCAACGTCTATCGATGGGATTTTGACACCAACACCCTCTCGGTCGGCCTGACGCTCGCTCCGCCGACAGGTGAGGCGTATACCCCGACCCTCATCGGACCGGACGGTGGAATTTACGCTATTAATAACGCGCAACTCTTCTCGTGCGTTGCAGCTTCTCCTTCGCCGCTTCTTTCGGACGGCGGGAACTAACGGCCCGATCGGCTTGTGCTTCCGGGCTAAGGCACAACCGTCAGTGTCAGGTCGTTGCCGGTGCCGCCTGTGTAGCTGACTTGGAAGTTGTTGCCGTTGCTGGCAAAAACCAAGCCGTTGGCCAGGTTGCTGAAGGTGCCCGCAATCGGTGTCGTCGCGGTATTGTTAATCACAGTAAGCACTGTGCCGGCCGTGAGCGTGCCGGTGCCAAGATCGGCAAAGGTAAACTGCGCGCTGTTGATCGTCACGCCTTTGGCAACAACTTGAGTAGCTTTGAGACTAGTGCGGTCCAATGCGCATTTATAGGTCGCGTCGGAGTTAAACGTCAGCGTGTTATTATTAATGGTCAGAGTGCCCGGTTTAGTCGCACTGGTCCCAGGGGAGACGAATGCTCCGGCGCGTGCCATTGCCCGCGGTCGAGCTGAAGAAGAAAATCGTCGTGCCGCCGCCTGCCCCGCTGACCACACCGCCGTTGTTGGTGAAGGTGCCATTGCCCGCGGTCGAGGTGCTGTTGAAGGACAATGCGCCGCCGCCGAAGCCGCTGACCGCGCTGCCATTGTTGGTGAAGGCAGTCAGACTTCCCGCGGTCGCGCTGTTCGTGAATACTATCTCTCCAACGTTGCCGGCTCCATTAACAGCAGTCACAAAGTTCTGTGTGATCCCTGAATTGTTCGTGATCCCGGTGCCGCTGATGGTCAACGTTAACGTAGGGGTGGCCGTGATCGTGAACGCGCTCGCACCCGCGTTGAACACGATGCCGTTCGCCTCCGTATTGCCTGCGGTGGAGACGCCGGTGGTATTGGAGAAGCCAAACGTCGCCGTGTCGGACGATCCATTAGGGACGGTCGCCGGCGCCCAGTTACTCGCCGTGTTCCAGTCCCCAGTGGCAGGACTTGCCAACCATGTGGCACTCCCGGCAAAGCTACTGCTCGCTGTTGAAAGCAGGAGCGGCAGGCGATGTAGGTGGTGTTTTTTATGGGTTTTTTCTCTGTTAGTCGGCAAGCGCCAAAACGAGTTTGTTGAGCCCCTCTAATTGACTGTTTTTCCTTCGGTTGGGTGGGCGGGGGTGAGATGTTGCGAACAATTTGGTAATTTTTGCCTGGTTATTTAGAGCGTATCGGTATCAGTCGCGCTGTTGTTGGCGAGATTCGGATCGATGACTCCGCTTGGAGCGGTCACAGTCGCTGTGTCGGAAATGCTGCCGGTTGCCGACCCGCTGATCCTCCCGTGAGCCTTGTAGGTGATGCGGCTGCCAGCGGGCATCGTTACAGTGTCACTGATATTGCCAATGCCACTAGGCGTGAACCCTGAAGCTCCGCCGCTCTGCGTCGCGGTGAAGGTCACGCCAGTGAAAGTGCCCGGAAAATTGTCGCTGACCACTGCGCCGGTAACGTCGCTGGGTCCGGCATTGCGCACCACAATTGTGTAGGTGTCCTTCTGGCCCGCAACGGCTGCACTCTTTTCGAAGAAGCAGCAAAGAAAGCGGCATCGATCCCGAGAGAGCCATTCAAGGAAACGTGGGCTTACCTTCAGGCGATGCTGCGTTTAATCCGCGC
>DMCG01000068.1:8525-8893 GCA_003445855.1 Spartobacteria bacterium
CGATCATTGCCGCCATCACCTATTTCCTGAATCCATTCGATCTGATTCCTGACGAGATTCCATTCCTCGGTTTTTTAGACGACGCAACCGTCATCGCGTTTGCGGCAGGAAGAACCAAGCAAACCCTCGATGATTTTATGGCATGGGAAACAGCAGGTGCGTAGCCCTCGTGTTACCAGCGCCGATCGCGGTCACTCAGGCAAGATGCCTGTATTACCCAGGCCATCGTCCAGCTAGCGCGCCCTTCAAACCAACAAGAGCGCGGGATTTTCGAGCAAGTGGCGGAGTTCTTTCAGATACTCTGCGCCGAGTGCGCCGTCGATGACGCGATGGTCGCAGCTCATGCAGATCGACATGCGGTGCCCGAC
>DMCG01000068.1:9219-11225 GCA_003445855.1 Spartobacteria bacterium
CTGCGGTGGATTGATGACCGCGGAGAAGCTGTCGATACCTATGCCGCCAAGATTGGAGACAGTGAAACTTCCTCCCTGAAATTCCTCGGGTTTCATGCGCTTGTTGCGCGCGCGATTGGCGAGATCTTTCACGAGCTCGCTGATTTCACGCAGCGATTTGTTTTGCGCGGCGCGAATGACCGGCGCGACCAACCCATCTTCAAGCGCGACCGCGATGGCAAGATCGACATCGGCGTACTGGACAATTGCGTCGCCATCAAACGATGCATTCACTTTGGGAACTTTCGCCGCCGCTTGCACGGCGGCTTTCAAAACAAAATCGTTGACCGTGATTTTCGACGCGTCGGCGCCTTCGCCGGCGGACTTCAATTCGGCGCGCGCGGCCATGAGCGGTCCGGCATCGATGTCGATGTTGAGATAAAAGTGCGGAACCGGGCCGAGGCTTTCGACGAGGCGTTGCGCGATGATCTTGCGCATACCCGAAAGATTAATGCGCGTGCTCTCGCCGGCTTTGATCGTTGGTGCGGCAGCCGCTGATTTTTGTGCGGCGCCTTTTGATTTGGAAGCGGCACGCACGTCGGTCTCGATAACGCGACCGTCGGGGCCTGTTCCCTTCACGCTGCCAAGATCGACACCGAGCTCGGCCGCAATTCGTCGCGCGACCGGCGAAGCCTTTACGCGCGCTTCTTCATCCTTATCGATCTTTGTTTCCTCTTCTTTTTTCTCAGCCGGCGCTGGTTTTTTTTCTTCTTTCTTTTCGGCCTTCGCTTCCGCGGCTTTTTCTTCTTTTTTCTCCGGCTCTTCTTCTTGCTTTTCCTCGGCCGGCGCTTCTTCGCCTTCGCCGCTGATGAAGGCGATCTTGTCGCCGATATTTACCTTGCCGCCTTCTTCGACATAAATTTCGGTGAGCGTCCCATCTTCCGGCGATTCCCATTCCATCGTCGCCTTGTCCGTTTCGATTTCTGCGATGACGTCACCGGCCGAAACTTTGTCGCCCTTCTTTTTCTTCCACGAGACGAGAGTCCCTTCCGTCATCGTATCGCTGAGCTTTGGCATTTGAATTTCAGGCATGGGAAGGAAAGTGATGAGTGACTAGTGACAAGTGATAAGCAATTCTGAAAACCGAATCCTGAATCCTGAAATCTGCTTCATGCGTAGCAAACTTTTTTCACGGCTGACATCAACTTCTCGATGTTAGGAAGCACCGCTTTCTCGAGGCGTTCGTTGTAAGGCATCGGCACGTCCTCTTGAGAAACGCGCATGATGGGCGCATCAAGCTCATCGAAAATATTTTTCTGAATGCGGTAGCAAACTTCCGCGCCCACGCCGCAGAAGGGCCGGTCTTGTTCGACAATCACGACGCGGTGTGTTTTCGCGACCGAATCGAAAATAGCTTTTTCGTCGAGCGGTTTGATGGAGCGAAGATCGACAATCTCCGCGGAAATGTCTTCGTCTTCGAGTCGCGCGGCTGTGGCGAGCGCGAGCGGGACCGTTTGCGCGTAGCAGATAATCGAGACATCGCTGCCTTCGCGTTTCACTTCCGCTTGGCCCAGCGGAATGAGCAGCTCTTCATCCGGCGGCTCGACCATTCCTTTCGAACTGTAAAGAAGCTCCGCCTCGAGAACGAGCACCGGATTGTCGTCGCGCACCGCGGTTTTGAGTAAACCTTTGGCGTCGCGTGGGGTAGCGGGCGTGCACACTTTTAAACCAGGCGCGTTCGCGTAAAGACATTCCGTCGCGTGCGAGTGGGTCGCGCCGAGTTGATGGGCTGGGCCGTTCGGTCCGCGAAAGGTGATTGGAATATTAAATTGTCCGCCCGACATCGTGAACATGTTCGGCGCGTTGTTTACGACCTGGTCGAAAGCGACGAGCGAAAAACTGAACGTCATGAACTCGATGATCGGTCGCAAGCCAACCATGGCCGCGCCGACGCCGAGCCCGGCGAAGCCGTTTTCACTAATCGGCGTGTCGATGATGCGTTTCGGGCCAAAGCGTTCGAGCAAACC
>DMCG01000254.1:0-2002 GCA_003445855.1 Spartobacteria bacterium
GAAGTAGAGCGAAAGCCATAAAATACGTAGCCACGTTCCAAAATGTCCGTTCCAATGAGCGAGTTGCCGCAGGTGATGTTTTTGTTAAGCGAGGGCAAAAGTGTTTCGTGGAATTCCAGTTGATGGGCGCGGGTTGAGCCGGGCGTTTCGTCCTGGAGCAGTTTCAGGTAGAGCGAGAGTTGGGCGACTTCCACGGCCTGCATGTCAATGTCCACGCCAAAAATATTGTTCAAAAGAATTTCCCGTTTCTTCTGCAAGGTGAGGTGCAGGCCGTCGTCGCGCTCCACGACTTCGCCCTTTTTGGCTTTGCCGGGGTGGTCGTTGTAGAACTTGGTGTGGTAACGGATGAGCAGATCGTAAACGCCAAGAAGGAACGAGCCGCTCCCGCAGGCGATGTCCGCAAATTTCATCTCGACAATCTGCGCGGGTGATTTGCCTTCGATGAGTTTGCCGACGGTGTTCTCGACGATGTAACGGACGATGTATTCGGGCGTGTAGTAAACGCCGCCGGCCTTCCGCACTTCCGGCTTTTCCTCGACGCGCGCACGCTTGTCGGTCGCGACGATGACCTTCCCAAGGAAGCGTTCGTAGATGCTACCGAGGATGTGAATCGGGATGGCGTTGAAGTCGTAAGGCGAATTGATGTGGGATAGGTCTTCACAGATTGCGGAGAACAAAGCGTCGTCGGGCGCGAAGTCACGATCGTCGAGTTTTGCGTGACGCTTGAAAACGATACCGTTGTAAACGCCATCGAGTTTCCGAGATGCAGCAATGAAGTCTTCCCACGCAGTACCTTTGTCACCGAAGCTCGCGACTAGGTGCTGATTCTCGATTAGACGATCTTCGAGAAACCTGATGAAAACGAGGCGGTCAATTGTCCGTTGAACGATCTCAGTGAGATCTTCGCCGCCAAGGTCTGGATTCGTCTTTTTGAACCCACGGGCTAGATCAGCGCGAATCTCGTCGAGTTCGTCGAGAAACGCTTCATCGATGCTCTGATAGCCACCTGGGAATAGCCCGCGCTGGACCGCTCTGCCGCGCGGCTTGGGCATGTCAGCCGCGAACTTTTCAATTGAACCGGCGACGACGGCCTCCCGCGCAAACAACCAGTAGATTCGCGCGAACTTTTCGGCATCTAGATATTCCGTGTAATGGAATTTGCCGCTGGGCACTGCGCGACTCAGCGCGGTATCAATACTTGGCTTGTAACGGCAGTCGAGAATATGAAACTGCTCGAAGTCAGTAAGCACTGCGAGCGGGTTCTGGCTATTCCAGCCGTAGCGAGTCGTCTGGAAGTAATCGTCTGCGTTTTCTAGCTGCACGCTGGGCTTCTTTGCCTTGACGAAGAAGCGGACGTCACGGAAGTTAGGTGTCAGGGAAAACGCGTAGTCGGCGCGCTTGCGCGCACCCGCTTGATCCTGACCCCGCTCAACCTTTACCTCCTGCTCGTACGGATTCTTCTGAATGTTGTGATCAACATCCCATCCGAGCGCTTTCCAGAACTTGTCGATGAAGTCTTTTCGCGCCTCAGCCTCTTGGTATTCAGGCGAGAGATATCGATGCTCATGAGCGCGAAAATCTTGTACAAGTTCTGAGACGAGTCGGTGTGCTTCGTCAAAGTCGCTCATCTGATAGCCATTTAAGCTAGCCGGAAATAGTAAACAAGATCGACAATTGTTGTAGCCGTGGGCCGTGCGGAGCAGTGACACGTCTCGCAGAGACGTGGCTACAGCATTTTGAATTAATCGGTGAACGCCGTGGCGACGAGGGTGGCGTTGTGGCCGCCGAAGCCGAAGGAGTTGTTTACCGCGACGCGCACTTTTTTTTCGCGCGCGACGTTTGGCGTGTAATCGAGGTCGCAATCTTCACTCGGGTTTTCCAGATTGATCGTCGGCGGAATCACGGAATCGCGGATGGCTAGCGCGCACGCGGCCATTTCCACTGCGCCGGAGCCGCCTAACAAATGGCCGGTCATCGATTTAGTGGAGCTGATCGAAACTTT
>DMCG01000254.1:2296-10607 GCA_003445855.1 Spartobacteria bacterium
ATGTCGCCGAGACCAGTCGAAGTGGCGTGGGCGTTAATGTAATCGACCTGGTCGGGAGAAATGCGTGCGTGTTCGAGCGCGAGTTGCATGGCGCGGGCGGCGCCTTTGCCATCCGGCGGCGGAGCGGTCATGTGGTAGGCGTCCCCCGAAAGTCCGTAGCCCGCGAGTTCGCAATAAATCTTCGCGCCCCGCGCTTTGGCGTGTTCCAGCTCTTCCACCACGACTACCCCCGCGCCTTCGCTCATGACAAAGCCGTCGCGATCCCGGTCGAACGGTCGCGAGGCGCGCTCGGGTTCATCGTTGCGGGTGCTGAGCGCTCTCATGGCCGAAAAACCCGCCAGACCAAGCGCGACGACCGAAGCCTCGGAGCCTCCGGCCAGAAAAATATCGGCGTCGCCGAATTTAATCATCCGCCACGATTCGCCGATGGCGTTGGTTGACGTGGCACAGGCCGTAACGATGCACAGGTTCGGGCCTTCCAGCCCGTACTCCATCGAGATGAGGCCGCTGGCCATATTGCTGATCAACATTGGAATGGTGAAAGGCGAATTGCGCGACGGCCCCTTGGTCGACAGGATCGTGTGTTGATCCTCCAATGTCTTTAGTCCGCCGATACCGCTGCTGACAATTACCCCGAAGCGATCTCGCCTGACCTTTTCGAGATCGATTCCGCCGTCCTCCAGCGCCATCTTTGCCGCGGCCAGCGCGAGTTGGGCAAAACGATCTGTCCGCCGCACATCCTTGGCATTTCTGAAAAACGGTTTCGGATCAAAGCCGCGCACTTCACCGGCGATCTGGCAATCATAAGCGGACGTGTCGAAAGCCTCGATTCTGCGAATGCCGCTGACGCCGTTCTTAAGACTCGACCAGAAAGTCTCCAGGTCATTCCCGACCGGCGTGATAACGCCCATTCCGGTAATGACGACTCTGCGATCATTCATATAAGCAGTGATGAGTGACGAGTGATGAGTGACGAGTAAGTGATGAGCGAAAGGTGAAAGGTGAAAGGTGAAGCGGGAAAGGGCAAGGCGCTCTTGCAGGGCTTATCGATTATTCCTCGTTACTCATCACTCGCCGCTTGTCACTTTAGCTTGTTCCCATCCCGACACTTTGCACCGTCTGGAAAAGTTTCCCCTCGGTCTTGATCGATGGCGCAATGATGATTTCCGTTTGCTGGAACTCGGCCAGCGATCGCGCGCCTACGTTTCCCATGCACGTTGTGATGGCACCGATGAGATTTTGACTGCCGTCATCAACCTCCGCCGGGCCGAAGAGAATTTGTTTAAGCGATCCGGTCGTACCGACTTTGATCCGTGTGCCGCGGGGAAGATTAATGTGCGGGGTGGCCATTCCCCAGTGGTAACCGGAGCCGGGCGCTTCCTGCGCTCTGGCAAATGCGCTTCCCACCATCACCGCGTCGGCGCCGCATGCGAGTGCTTTGCAAACATCACCGCCCCTGCTCATGCCGCCGTCGGTAATGATCGGGACATAGCGCGAAGTTTTTTTGAAATAAGCATCGCGCGCCGCCGCACAATCGACCGTCGCCGTAACTTGCGGCACGCCGAGCCCGAGCACACCGCGCGAAGTGCAGGCCGCTCCGGGCCCAACGCCGATCAGGACCGCCGCCGGCCCGCACTCCATGATCTCGAAAGTCACATCGTAGCCGACAGTGTTGCCAACGATTACCGGCATGCGCATCTCGCGACAAAATTTTTCCAGATCGAGCGATTTATATTCCGAGGAAATGTGACGAACGGTGGAAACCGTGCTTTGCACAACAAATACATCCGCGCCTGCTTCTTGCGCGAGCTGACCGAATTGAGCCGCGCGTTGCGGAATGGAACTGACCGCGGCCAGCGCGCCGCCGTCTTTGATCTGTCGAATGCGCGCGGCAACTAAATCTTCCTGGACCGGCTCCTGATAAATTTTTTGCAGCAGCGCCGTGATTTCAGATTTGTCCGCCTCGACAATTTTTTGCAAGACTTCCTGCGGGTTCTTGTAGCGCGTTTGCACGCCCTCCAGATTCAGCACGGCGAGCCCGCCGAGTTTGCTCATGGCGATGGCGAATCGTACATCGACAACGCCGTCCATCGCGCTGGCCAGAATTGGAATTTTCAATTCGAGCGGCCCGGCGTTCTTGCGCGGCAAACGGAAAGTAGTGTCGACTTCGTTCGGATTGATCGTGACGCGCCCGGGCACGAGCGCGATTTCATCGAAACCGTAGGTTACGCGCGCTTTGCGATTGCGGCCAATCCACATTCCCATTTTAGATTTGCTCCATTTTAAATCGTTCGTTTAAACTTCCGCAGCGTGGACACCGCGGAAGCAAAGCGTCGGTCCGATCTTCAAATTCGAACGCGCACATCACGCAACGCAGCCGATGCTGTAAAGCCCGCCGTTCGCGCCGCCCGCGATTCCACTCTCCCATTATCCAGAAGAGGAAAACCGCCGCAAGAAAAAGCAGCAGATAAATCGTAACCAGCGCGGCCAGACTAACCCGAATCACTGCGTACCTGTTGTTGATTGACTCGCTCCGCGCTCGTCAATGCTTTCGCGCTGGCGTCCATGTCGCTCGGCTCCCGCCGGCTCCATTGTCGATGTTGCCTGCGGGCGCGCTACATCATTTCCCCATTCAATCGTGGCGATACCCCAAATGAGAGACCGGTCGCTCTCGCCACTCGTCGGTCTTCCGGGAAAACGGCAGAGCATGAGATATTGCCGCGCTTGCTCATCGAGCGCCGGATCGCCGGACGCATTTAATCGAAAGCAATAGCGGACGTCTCCCCGTGCACCGACTGCAACCCGAAAGCGAATGTTATCCGGTGGCTCGTTGTTCGAGGCGGCAAAACTCGGCGTGGGCAAATTCGGAGCGCCCAAACTATTGAGCTCCGTTGAAAACGAAAGAGTTGTCGCTCTTGCGCTCGTAGCGGGCGGAACTTGTGGGTGGGCGATTGGCACCGCGGCCGGGGGCTGCGAGCTGGGCGTGCGAAGATCGACAAGCAGCGGCGGAGCTTCTTTCAGGGCGGGCTCGGTCGCGAGATACGACGGAATATGGCGCACGTTCGGCAGCGCGCGCAGCCACGCCTCGGCGGGCCGCTGTGTCGCGAAGGCGAGCGCCGGGTCCTCCGCGTCGATCCACTGCAGCTGAGTGCGGCCTTCTTCAGAAGTGGGCGAGATCAGACTGACCCGGGCCGGTGGCGGCAAAAGGGCGATTGTCGGCGGATACACAATTTGAAAAATGTAGAAGCAAAGAGCATGGGCGATTAAGGACGCCGCCACAAAAGCAGTGATCGCCATTTTCCGGCGGCGTGGTGGATCCCAATTAAAAAGAAGCGGTGCGGCCGCAGGCGCAGAGACGGAAGCATTCATCGCGGCGAAGTCGTCGCCAGGGCGACGGCGGGGATGCCGTGTTCGAGGGCGGCGTTCGTTACCTGCACAACCGTTTCATAGGGAGTCAAGCGGTCGGCTTTAATAATGATCGATCGGCCCTCTCGCTTGGCCGCGTCGAGCAAGGGCCCGAGCTGCTCGAGAGTGATTTTTTGGTCCCGGAAATAAATCGCGGGCGCTGCTCCTCCCGTGATGCTGATGATTTGCTGATTGATCTGCGGGCCGAGCGTGAACCGGGAAAACGGCATCGAAACAGAAATGCCGGGCTGCAAAATAAAATTTGAGCTCAGCAACAAAAAGAAAACCAGGAGGAAAGCGACGTCGAGCAGGGGAAAAAGGACGAGCCAGCCGAAGTTATATTCCTTCGTCCGGCTGAGCTTCATGCGCGCGCTGCGGTGATTGTCGATCTAACGAATTGTCGATCTAAAGATTCAGAGATCATTCCCGCTCCGCCGCGATCGTTTCGGCGGGTTGTTGGAAGCTGATGATGCCGCCGAGCGGACGGCTCTCCGTCAACATGTGCACAATCTCAATGCCGGCGCGTTCCATTTCGTGCAGCATCGTGTTCACGCGGGAGGAGAGATAACTGTAAGCAACGAAAGTGGGCGTGGCCACGACCAGGCCCGCCGCCGTCGTCAACAGACTCTTGTAGACGCCCCGCGAAAGTTCCGTCACGGTCGCGTAACCGCCATTCGAAGAAATCGTGCCGAAGGCGTCGATCATTCCAGCGACGGTGCCAAGCAATCCGAGCAGCGGCGCAAGAAAAGCGAGTGTGGCCAGCATCCCGAGAAACCGCTCCAGTTTCGGCACCTCGAGTTGCCCGGCTTCCTGCACAATCTCGCGCAACTCCGCTCGCGGTGAATCGTGCCGGATGATGGCGGAATGGATGACGCGCGCGACCGGACCAGGCGTGCCGGCAGATTCGTGCAATGCCTCGGCAAAGTTGCGACGTTGGATGAGATTGGACAGCCCCTTCAAAAATTCGCCGACGTGGATCGTCGCGCGATGCAGGTAAAAGAGACGCTCAGCGAAGACGGCAATGGACATTATGCTGCAGGCCAGAATTGGCCACATCAGCAAACCGCCCTTCTGGATATACTCAATCACGTTGATTTCTTCTAGACGTTTTTGCCCGCCGTGGCAAGCGAGCAACGCCGTGGTCCTAGCGTTGGCCGCTTTTCTCGCGCGGTTTCGCGGAGGGATTCGCTGAGGGCGCGGACGTTCGGCCAATCAGTTTGCCGGAAGCATCGAAAATGGAATAGCCGATCTGTTTGCCTTCTTGGTCGTAACTATAAACGATCTTGTGCAGAAGCGCGTCATTTTCTGCGGCTTGAGTTTCCTCCTGTAGTCGTCCCGCGCTGTCATATTTGTAACGGCTCTTGAAACGGAGGCGTCCATCAGCGCCGAAAACCAGTCCGCTTGAATAACGCCCCGCGTCATCGAGTTGGTAACGAATTTTTTCACGCACCTTCCCGTCCTGCCCCATCGTAGTCGCGAGCGCTTTGTGTTGTGCGGCATCAAATTTGTAAACCGTGCGGGAA
The DNA here is from genome assembly GCA_003445855.1 of Spartobacteria bacterium. Lineage (GTDB taxonomy): Bacteria > Verrucomicrobiota > Verrucomicrobiia > Chthoniobacterales > UBA10450 > UBA10450. Next base: position 7,225 of record DMCG01000254.1, read on the forward strand.
CCATCCGCATTCATAGAGACCGTCACGCGGACGGTGTCGTTCTCGCTTTTGTCTGTGGGCTGGCTGAAAGCGATTTGCGCTTGAAAGATAATAATGGCGATTGTCGATGTGAGCCGACGAAGCCTCATGGTGGCGAGAGTTTACGAGCAAGGGAAGTGGCTGCAAATGGGGGGCATTAATTTTTATTGACGCTTGGCACGGAAGGTGGTTAAAAGTGGAGGAAAGTGGGTTAGAATGGATCAATTCTCCTACCGCACATGGATACGCTCCCTTCCTTCGAAATTTTCTACGCAGGGGAGTTTCGCCATTCCATCGACGAGAAAAATCGCATCACGATTCCCGCGCGCTGGCGACGCGATCGTGCCGAGGACTTCATCATTCTTCCGGAAGCGAATCATCAATTTCTCGTGGTCATGTCGCCTGAGGAGTTCGCGCGCATGAGCTCATCAGCTGAATCCAATCCAAATGTCTCTGCGCGAGACCGTCGTATTTTTCTGCGCCACCTCCACTCACGTGCACAACACGGCGGCGCGGATCGACAAGGCCGTCTCGTTTTGCCCGAGGAGCTTTGCCAGAAGGTCGGACTCAAGGGCGAGGTTGCGCTTGTGGGCGGGCGCGGACGTTTTGAAATTTGGAATTTGCAGCGCTGGAAGCGTGCGCATGAAGAGGAAACGCCCACTTACCAGCATGTCGCGAACGTGATCGGTTTGTAGGCAACGTCACTCACGGACAATATGAATGCTTTGTTGTTTGAGCGGCCGGTCTGGTTCGCGACTGGTCCGCTCGTTCTCGAAGAGGAGGCGCAGGAAATGGAGGATGTTACCTATCACCGGCCCGTGCTCGCGGCCGAAGTAGTGGAGTTGCTCGCGCCGCGGCCGGGCTCCCTTGTTGTCGATGCAACCTGCGGGGGCGGCGGCCACAGCGGAGCAATCCTGGGAACTGGCGCCGATGTGCTGGCTTTGGATCAAGACCCCGAAGCGATCCAACATGCGACTGAGCAATTGGCCAGGTTCGGCGAACGCGTCACCTTGCGGCGGGCAAATTTTCGCCATGTGGACAAAGTTCTCGACCAGCTTGGGATTGCGACAATCGGCGGTGCGCTTCTCGATCTTGGCGTGTCATCCCGGCAACTCGAAAATGCGCAACGCGGTTTCAGCATGATGCGAAATGGGCCCCTTGATATGCGGATGGATCCGCAAAATGATGTGACCGCCGCCAGCATCGTTAACAACTATGGCGAAGAAGAACTCACTCGCCTGTTCCGCGATCTTGGGGAAGAACCGGCCGCGCGGCGCATCGCCAGTTTGATTGTCAAAGCGCGCAAAGATGCGCCCTTTCGTGAAACGCTTTCGCTTGCGCGCGCCATCGAAAAAGTCGTGGGGCGCCACGGCCGGCGTCATCCCGCTACGCAAGTCTTTCAAGCGCTGCGCATGGAAGTAAATGATGAGCTTGGCGCACTCGCGTGGGGGCTGCGCATTTTAACTGCCCGCCTCGAGCCCGGCGCGCGCATTGCCGTTATCGCATTTCATTCTCTTGAAGATCGTATCGTCAAAAATTTCTTTCGCGAGCGTAGCCGGGAATGGTTGGACCGCCCGGAATGGCCGGCGCCGCGACGCAACCCCGAATGCGATCTGAAATTGATCACGCCCAAACCGGTCGAACCGGGAGAAGAGGAGCAGCGTGCCAATCCACGCTCGCGCAGTGCCAAATTGCGCGTCGCCCAGAAAATCGAATGAGCCGGTCCCGCCGAAAGAATTGGAACACGGTCGACGCGGCATCGCTGGCGCGCTGGATTGTGCTGACCGCGTTTCTCGCGCTCACCGGGCTCAGTTACGTTTATTTGACTCTGCAACTTTATCATCTCGGCGACCGCAAGAAAGCGCTGGAGAACGACCTGGCCAGTCTTCGCAGCCAGAACGACGTCGTGAGCGGCCAAATCGCAGCCTTCACCTCACGCTCGGCGTTGCAGCGTCGTTTGAAGGAAGGGTATTTGAAGATGATACCGATCTCTGAGCGCAACATCGTGCGACTTACCATTCCCGCGCGAGCTTCCGGTGAAGACGCGATCCAGCCCGTGGCGAATCAACCTACCCGCAGATGAAGTGGAACAGCCGGATCCGTTGCGCGCTTGTTTGCCTCGGCTTCACCGCGCTTTTCAGCGGCTTCTCATTCCGGCTGGTCTATCTCCAAATGATCAAGCACGACGAATATGCCGGGCTTGCCGCGGAAAAACACGTTTACAAGCAAATCATCTGCGCGGAGCGCGGCGCGATTTTCGACGCGAACAACGAGGTCCTTGCGCACAACGTGCCCGTCGAGACGGTCGTGGCCGACGCGACGCACCTGAACAATCTTGATGCGATTGTCGATCTTGTCAGCGATGAGTTAAAACTTCACGCGCACGAGCTCGCGGAAAAATTACACGGTGATCGCCGTTACATCGTGATCAAACGCGATGTGCCGGAAGTAGTGGCCGATGCGCTGCGAGGAAAACTGCGCAGCCAAAATTTGCGCGGCATCTATTTCGAACACGACGCCACCCGGATTTATCCAAATGGTTCCATGCTCTGTCATGTGATCGGATTCACCGATTTCGAACATCACGGCATCCAAGGCGTGGAAGCATCGATGGAGGAATATCTGCACGGGCAGGATGGCTACCGCTACATCGAGCATAATCGCGCCGGGGAGGAAATCGTGCTCTATCGGGGGCAGGAACGCGCCCCGCGCAACGGCTATCAGATCCACCTGACTGTCGATCTTCACCTGCAGAATATCGTCGAAAACGAAATCGACGCTGCCATGCGTGAATACACGCCCACCAAGGCGACGATCATCCTGATGCGGCCGCAAACCGGCGAGATTCTGGCAATGGCGAACCGCCCCCACTTCGATTTGAACCTGCGCTCCCAAGCCGAACCGGAGCAAATGAAAAACCGCGCCATCATCGACATGATGGAACCGGGTTCCACTTTTAAGATTGTGACGGCCGCGGCCGCCCTCAACGAACACAAAGTCGGGCCAGGTTCGATGATCTTTTGCGAAAATGGCGTCTGGAATTTCGGAGGAACGGCGCTGCACGATCATCGGCCATTCGCGGATTTGAGCGTGAAAGATATTCTGGTGAAATCGAGCAACATCGGAGCGGCCAAACTCGCGCTCAGCGTCGGCGAGCAAAAATTCTATGAATACATCCGCCGGTTCGGATTTGGCGAGCGGACCGGGATTGAGCTTCCCGGTGAGATCAGCGGCCTAATTCGTCCGCCACAATCCTGGAGCAAAATTTCGATTACCCGGCTTCCGATGGGCCATGAAATTGGAGTTACACCGTTACAGATGACGGTTGCCATGGCGGCGATTGCCAATGGCGGCAAGTTGATCAC
>DMCG01000254.1:10932-21566 GCA_003445855.1 Spartobacteria bacterium
GTCGTTTTGCGCCAGGTTATTTCTCCCCAGACGGCCAGACAAATCGGTGATGCACTGCGCGGTGTCGTGAGCGATCGCGGCACCGCCGCCGCCGCCGTCGTTCCCGGCTTTACCATCGCTGGCAAAACTGGCACAGCGCAAAAAGTCGATCCGAAAGGCGGCTACGAAAAAGGAAAGTATGTCGTTTCCTTCAGCGGTTATCTCCCGGCTGACCATCCCGAATTTGTCGGCCTTGTTGTGCTGGACGATGCCCACACGAGCAAGCCAGAGTTGAACTATGGTGGCCTCGTCTCGGGTCCGATCTTTTCGCGGATCGCTGAGAAAGCGGCGCGTTATCTAGATCTTCAGCCGCATGAGGAAATTCGCAAAGCTCTGCCGGTGGAGCGGGTTGCTTTAACCAATGCCTCACATCATTGAGCGCCTTGCGCCCGCATGGTGAACTCTCATGCAGCTCAAAACTCTTGCCGGCGCCATCCCGATCCGGCAGCTCATCGGGACACTTGATCGCGCAGTGGAAAGTATCGCGTATGACTCGCGGCGAGTGCAAAAAAACGGCCTGTTCGTGGCGCTGCGGGGAGAGAAAAACGACGGACACGAATTCATCGGCCAGGCCATCGAAAAAGGCGCTGCCGTGATTGTCGCGGAGCGCGAGGAAAAACATCCTCGCGCCACCTGCGTCGTCGTGGAGAACACGCGCAGCGCGCTGGCCGATCTTTCCGCAACTTTTTACGGACTGCCGGCGCAGCGATTAAAACTCGCGGCTGTCACCGGCACCAATGGAAAAACCACCACCACCTTTCTCATCAAACACATCTGCGAAAAGGCCGGCTTGCGTTGCGGTTTGATTGGGACAGTGCGGTACGAAATCGGTGAGCGCATTTTGCCCGCCACACGCACGACTCCGGAATCGCTCGATGTGCAGGAGTTGCTCGCGCAAATCGCAAACGCCGGTTGTCGGGCCGCGGCCATGGAGGTTTCTTCTCATGCGCTCGCGCAGGAGCGGACCCGCGCGCTCGAGTGGGACGTCGCGGTCTTCACCAATCTCACCCAGGACCATCTCGATTTTCACGGCACGATGGAGAATTACTTCGAATCAAAGCTGAAGCTCTTCACCCAATTGGCGCAGCAACAAAAAAAACGAAAGCCGGTCGCAGTCGTGAACATTGACGACCGCTACGGCGAGCAACTCCTCGGCAAGATCGACAAGAGCACCTCGGTCGTCACTTTTGGAATGGGCGCGCGCGCAGATTTTCGCGCGTCAAATTACTGGATGGACTTTAGCGGCACATCCTATCAGCTCGACGCGCGCGGCAAAAGTTATCTGGTGCGCCTGCCGCTCATCGGCCGGTTCAATGTCGCCAACTCGATGGCGGCGCTGGCCGCCGCGAACACGCTTGGCGTCAACCTGCGCGAAGCCGTTCTCAGTCTTGGCAAATCGCCGCAAGTTCCGGGTCGGCTTGAAATGGTCCCGGCAAAACGCCAATTCCGGGTTTTTGTCGATTACGCGCACACGCCGGATGCGCTTCTGAACGTGCTTAAAACCTTGCGCGAACTCGGACCGCGTCGCTTGATTGTCGTGTTTGGCTGCGGCGGCGATCGCGACCGGCAAAAGCGTCCGCTCATGGGCGAGGTCGTGGATCGACATGCCGATTACGCGATCGTCACTTCCGATAATCCGCGCAAAGAAGATCCCAACGCCATTATCGCGGAAGTCGAGAAAGGTTTTCACTCCGATCATTATGAGAAAATTGTCGATCGCACGAAAGCGATCGCGCGCGCCATTGAGCTGGCCCAATCGCGCGACATTGTGTTGATCGCGGGCAAAGGGCACGAAACTTATCAGGAGTTCGCCGATCACACCGTGCCCTTCGATGATATTCAAGTTGCGCGTCGCGCGATCGAGGACCGTCCGGTGGAGTTTTAGATGAATCGATTGTCGATCTTTCAAATTGCCGAACTTGCGGGCGCTTCCGTCTCTGCCGGAGATGGAAATGTTTCGATCGATAAGATCAGCACCGATTCACGCACCCTGAAGCGAGGCGAATTGTTCTTCGCTTTGCGCGGGGAAAATTTCGACGGACACAAATTTGTCGCAGCCGCCGTCAAAGCCGGCGCTGCCGGCGTGATTGTCGATCTTAGCTGGAACGGAAAAGTGTCAGAGAGCGTCGCGATCATTCGCGTCGAAGACACTTTGCAGGCCTACCAGAACCTCGCCTCGAACTATCGGAAATCGCTCCCGCTTCGCGTTCTGGCGATCACCGGGAGCAATGGAAAAACGAGCACGAAAGATTTTGCCGCGGCCGTTCTCGGGCGGCGTTTTCATGTGACCAGGACGGAAGGCAACTTCAACAATCACGTCGGACTTCCGCGCACCATGCTCGAGGCGACGGCGCAAGACGAGGTCGCCGTTTGGGAAATCGGCATGAATCATCCCGGCGAGGTCGCGATGCTGGCAAAACTGGCCGCGCCCGACGCGGCCATCATTACAAACATCGGCATCGCGCACATCGAATTCATGGGCTCGCGCGACGCGATCGCGGCCGAGAAAGGCGCGCTGGCGGAAGCGATCGGGCCGCAAGGCTCGGTCATTTTAAATGCGGACGATCCGTTTACTAAAGACATTGCCGCTCGCACGCGCGCCAAAGTGATTTTTGCCGGGACCGCCGCCGGGACGATTCGCGCCGGCGAAATTACCCAAAGCTCGGATGGATCGGATTTTACCATTCACGAGGGAGCGCATCGCTGCCGCGCGCAATTGCCCGTGCCAGGTTTGCACATGGTGCAAAACGCCATGCTGGCTGTCGCCGCTGGTCGTGTCTTTGGTCTTTCGCTCGAGGAAAGCGCCGCCGGGCTTGCCGCCGCGCCGCTGACCAAAGCGCGTTTGCAGGTCAAAGAAATTCACGGCGTGAAGTTCATCGATGACAGCTACAACGCGAATCCGGATTCGATGAAAGCGGCCCTACGCACGCTGGTTGAACTCGATGTCGATGGAAAACGCATCGCCGTGCTCGGTGAAATGCGGGAGCTCGGCGACGAATCTGTGCGTGGTCATCGCGAAGTGGGCGAAACAGCAGCCCAGCTTGGCGTCGATCAATTGATTGCGATTGGCGAAATGGGCGCGGCGATTGCAGAAGCTGCGCAGAAAGCCGGCTTGGAGAAAGCGGTCGCGGTTAGATCGACAAGTGAAGCCGCGGAGATATTAGCCGACATCGCAGTGCCTGGTGATCTCGTGCTCATCAAGGGAAGCCGGGCCGCGCAGACCGAGCTTGTGCTCGAGGAATTCGCGAATCGACAACCAATCGAAGGCATCTCCTCATGATGTATTATCTCCATCGGTTCAGCGATCAGTTCATCGGCTTCAACGTTTTCTCTTATGTAACGTTTCGCGCCGTGGCCGCCGCCGTCACTGCTTTCATCATTTCGCTGATCTTTGGAAGCTTTGTGATTCGAAAGTTAACCGCGTTAAAACTCGGCCAACCGATTCGCTTGGCGGCTGAGGTGCATCGCCTCGCGGAATTGCACGGCGGCAAGCAGGGAACGCCAACAATGGGTGGCGTGCTCATCATCGGCGCCGTTTTTCTTTCCAGCATTCTCTGGGCGCGTCCGGACAATCGCTTCGTCTGGCTCGCCTTGTTCAGCATGGTTTATCTCGGCGCGCTCGGGTTCGCCGATGATTACCTGAAGGTCGCGAAGAAAAAGTCGGCCGGTATCAATGGGCGCTACAAGCTTTTCTTCCAAATAATTCTGGCGCTGATCGTCACAGCTGTTTTTCTCACCAGTCCATTGCTCGAAGTGCAGGCGCGTTCGCTCTATCTGCCATTTCTTAAAGCGCCCGTTATCGCCAACATGAGCTGGTTTACTTTTCTTTTTTTCGCGCTCGTCATTGTTGGATCGTCCAATGCTGTCAATCTAACCGACGGGCTGGACGGTCTCGCGATCGGATGCACCGTGACGGTCGCGTTTGCTTATGCGCTGCTTTCTTATGCGGCTGGAAATTTTCGCATCGCGGAATATTTACAGGTCCCGTTTTATCCATTCACCGGTGAGCTGACGGTTGTTTGCGCGGCCCTTGTCGGCGCCGGTTTCGGATTTCTTTGGTTTAATTGTCATCCGGCGAAAGTTTTTATGGGCGACACCGGATCGCTCGCCATCGGCGGGATGATCGGCGTGGTCGCGATTTGTTGTAAGCAGGAACTGCTCTTGACGCTCGTGGGCGGAGTGTTCGTGATCGAAGCGGTCTCGGTGATTTTGCAGGTGCTCAGCTTCAAACTGACCGGCCGCCGCATCTTCGCGATGTCGCCCATTCATCATCATTTCGAGCTGGTCGGTTGGAAGGAAAACACCGTCATCGTCCGCTTTTGGATTTTGTCGGCAATCTTCGCCTTGCTCGGCCTGGCGACGCTGAAGTTGAGGTAAACACTTGCGCTACAAAAATCAGAGTGCCGCGGTTCTGGGAGCCGGTTTGAGCGGGACGGCCGCTGCGCTTCTCCTCAAAGCGGAAGGCGCTCAAGTGACCGTTCTCGACAACGCCGAGGAAAAAAATCTGCTCAAGTCGACTATCGACAATCTGCGCGCGCAAGGCATTCGTGTGATCTGCGGCCCGGATGCAGATGAGAATTCGTCAACCTACGAACTGGTTGTTTTGAGTCCGGGAATCGATCCGGCTTCTCCGCTCGCGCGCAATTTTTCTTCACGCAAGATTGACATGATGGGCGAGCTCGAGCTCGGCTGGCGGTCCTGCGAACTCCCGGTCATCGCTGTCACGGGCACGAACGGCAAGACGACCACGACCGAGTTGCTTGCGCAGATGTTGAACGCGTGCGGACAACGGACCATCGCTTGCGGCAACATCGGCAAGCCGCTCTCGGAAGTCGCGCGGGAAAAAAAACAGTTCGACGTGCTCACAGTCGAAGTGAGTTCGTTTCAATTGGAAACAATCAAAACTTTTCGGCCATCCATCGCACTTTGGCTCAACTTCGCCCCCGATCATCTCGATCGTTACCGCTCCGTCGCCGAATATCGCGCGGCCAAACTTCGGATTTTTGAAAATCAAACCGCGGAAGACGTCGCAATTGTTAATGCCGCTGAAAGCCTGCCCAGGATTCAGCCGCGCCAAATTACCTTCAGTGCTTATGCTGACCGGGCCGATTTTCGGTTGGCCGAAGGCTCGATCGTTTATCAAAACAAGTCGGTCCTGCGGCTGGCCGAAACAAAACTGCGCGGCTCGCATAACATCGAGAACCTGATGGCCACTCTCGCGGCTGGCATGGCGCGCGGGTTGTCGTTCGAAGAAATGGTGCCGCCGCTGTCCGCTTATGAACCGCGGCCGCATCGCTGTGAATTTGTCCGGCAGATCGGCGGCGTCGATTACGTCAATGATTCGAAGGCGACGAATCTCGATGCGGTGGAGAAGGCGCTGCTCGCGCAAAGCAAGCCGGTCATTCTGATCGCGGGCGGAAAAGACAAAGGCTTCACCTTCGATCCTTTGCGGCCACTCGTGAAAGAAAAAGTTAGATCGACAATCCTCATCGGCGAAATGGCGGAAAGTATCGCGCACGCCTGGAGCGGCGCGGTCAAATCCGAAATTGCGAGCTCGCTGGCGGATGCGGTTGAGCGCGCGCACGCCATCGCCGGGCCGGGCGAAGTGGTTCTTTTTTCACCAGGCACATCTTCCTTCGACATGTTCAAAAGCTACGCCGATCGCGGCGATCAATTTCGCGCCCTTGTGCAAGCTCTGCCGAAATAAAATCATGAAACTCCCGAAATTCATCACCCGCAAAAAACTCCGCGCCACGGTCGCGCGCCGGTCGCTGCGAGCCTCGGCCCAAGCGGGCTACGAAGAAATGTCCGAACCAAACATGAAGTTGTCTCGTGCCCTGCTGATTGTTCTGCTTCTGCACGTGGTGGCCGTTTCCGGAATCATCGCTTTTAACGTCATCAAGACGCGGCAGGGACCAATTGTTCCTTTGTCTGCACCGATAACAAACACCGCGGTTGCAACTGCTGCGTCGACAATCAAACCTGCTGCCGTCAGTTCACGGCCAGCCATCACTCAAAAAGATTCAGGACCGGCCAAACCGGTCGTGAAAGACGGTGGCAGGACAAAGCAAAGTGAGAACGCAAAAAGCGTGGACTCCGGAAAAGTTTATATCGTGGTAAAAGGCGATAATCCGGTGACGATCGCAAAGAAATTTAAAGTTTCTTACGACGATTTGGTCGCGCTCAATCACATCGATGACCCAAGAAAATTGCAGATCGGACAAAGGCTGCTCATTCCGGCCAAAACAATGAAAGCGAAAAAGACGGACAAGTAGTTGTAGATCCAAAGATGCACCGCAAAAGCGCCTACATTTTATTCCTGGCCGTGCTCGGCATGCTCGTCATCGGCATCGTCATGCTTTTTAGCACGAGCGCCTTCGCGCGCGACAGTCATGGGAACGTCTATTTCTTCGTCAGACGCCAGGCGATCTGGCTCGGCGTTGGGCTGGCCCTTTGCACGATTGCCGCCCTGATTGATTACCATTTCTGGCAACGAACGTGGTGGCTTTGGTTTGGCCTTGCCTTTATCGCGCTGGCACTTTGCTTCGTTCCGCACCTCGGAATGCGCATTAACGGTTCGCGACGCTGGGTTGGCCTTGGCCAGTTCGGTTTTCAGCCCTCTGAGATCGCGAAGGTTGCCGCGGTCTTTTTTCTAGGCGCCTGGTTTTCGCGTTACGAAAAAGCAACCAAAAGTCTGCTCTACGGGTTTGTTCTTCCGCTCGTGGTCACGAGTTTGTTGCTCGCGCTAATCGTTTTCGAGGTCGATCTCGGAACAACCGTCCTGCTCGGCGCAACGGCATTCGTAATGATGTTCGTGGCTGGAGTAAATCCGATATGGCTTGGTCTGGTTTCGCTCACGGGCCTGGGCGGCATTCTCTTGCTCGCCACGCAGATGTCGGAACGAATGGGCCGGCTCGCCGCATTTCTCGATCCGCAACGTTTCAAACAAGATGCCGGATTGCAGCAGATGCAGGCGTTGATCGCCTGGGGCAGCGGTGGAATGGAAGGCCTCGGCCTCGGTAACGGCCGGCAGAAGATGCTTTACCTGCCTTACGCGCACACGGATTTCATTTTTCCGATCATCGGTGAAGAGCTCGGCCTGCGCTTCAGTTTGCTCGTTGTCTTTTTATTCGTGGTCATCATCGTTTGCGGAATGATGATCGCGCTGCACGCAAAAGACCGTTTCGGTTTGCTGCTTGGCTGCGGTATTGTTTCGCTCCTGGCCTTGCAAGCGGCGGTTAACATTGGCGTTACCACTTCGCTTTTGCCCAACAAAGGCCTACCGCTGCCGTTTATCAGCTACGGCGGTTCCAATCTTGTCGCGTGTTTGTTCGGGATTGGTTTGCTGCTCAATATTTATCGCCAGGGCGTGCTCGAGCCGGTCCACGGAAGAGCGGCGTCGATGCAGGTTCGGATGACGCCGCGCATTTAAATCGCAAGATCGACAATCAACTTTCATGAACGCAGTAATTGCTTGTGGCGGAACCGGCGGACATCTTTTCCCCGGCATCGCCGTGGCGGAAGTGCTGCGCAATCGTGGCCACGAAGTGATTCTGCTGGTCTCCGAAAAAGAAATCGATGCGCTCGCACTGTCTCACGGCGCGAGTTTTCCATTCGAAAAATTGCCTACCGTTGCGTTGCCTTCGCCATTTTCGCCCGTGATCTTCGGGTTCGTCAGGCGATTTGGCGAGAGCCTCTCGCTTTGCCGCTCCATCTATCGCAAATTCAAACCGCAGGTTGTCCTCGGCATGGGCGGATTCACTTCGACCGCTCCCGTCCTGGCCGGGCGCATGCGCGGCGTTTCGACTTTTATTCACGAATCGAACGCGGTTCCCGGAAAAGCGAACCGGCTTACCGCGCGAATGGTGCGTGCAGTCCTGCTCGGCTTCAAGGAATGCGCCCCTTTCTTTCCGAAAGTGCGCACCGAAGTCACCGGCACGCCGATTCGCAACGAACTCCGACGGATAGATCGACGTGTTGCGCGTCAAGAGCTCGGCCTGCGTGATGATCTGCCCACGCTGCTCGTGATGGGCGGAAGTCAGGGCGCGAGCGGGATCAACCAAGCCATCATTAAATCGCTGCCCTTATTGCAAGGCGTTCCTTTTCAGGTCATCCATCTGTCCGGTTCGCGCGATGAGCGCCTGGTTGCCGATAACTATCGGCGCGAAAATATCCCGGCCTTTGTCGCCGCCTTTCACCACCGGATGGAGGAAGTGTACAGCGCGGCCGATTTCGCTATTGCGCGCGCCGGCGCGGCCAGTTTGGCCGAACTCGCCGTTTTCGCTTTGCCCGGCATCTTGATTCCATTTCCCTATGCCGCGGACGATCATCAAACACGCAACGCGGAAATTTTCGTGCGCGCGGGCGGCGCCATCCTCGTGAAGGAATCGGAGATCTCGGGCGACTTGCTGGCGCGCAAAATCAAGGAGTTGATTGGTGACACGCAGAAACTTCGGCGGATGTCTGAAAATTGTTCGCACCTCGCGCCGAAAGATGCGGCGAATCTTGTCGTTGCCACGATGGAAAAATATACGAACCATGATCCCGGCGCTTGATGTCGATCTTGCAAAAGTGCTCACGCGCGAGCAGCACAAAATCCATCTCGTCGGCGTGGCCGGGAGCGGGATGAGCGGGCTCGCCGCGCTTTTGCTCGAGCTCGGGCACGAAGTCAGTGGTTCGGATAAAGCTAGCACGCAGGAAACCGCTCGCTTGCAGCGGCTCGGTTTGCATTTTCACGGACAGCATCGAAGCGAAGACGCGCGCCCGGCCGATCTGATTATTTTTTCCTCCGCGATCAAAATCGACAATCCGGTTCTGGCAGGCGCACGTGACGCAGGAAAACCGATGCTGCGCCGCGCTGAAGCGCTCGCTGCCATTATGCGTGGCAAGCGAGGCATCCTCATTGCTGGCATGCATGGAAAAACGACAACCTCGGCCATGACCGCGCACGTTTTGCGTGAGGGCGGGCTGCATCCATCGCATTACGTCGGCGCCGAAATCCCGATTCTCGGCACCAACGCGCACTGGGACCCGCGCGGCGAGTATTTTGTCGCGGAAGGCGACGAGAGTGACGGGACGCTGCGTTGTTTTCATCCGGAACACGCGCTCATTTTAAATATCGAAGAGGAGCATCTCGATTTTTATGCCGATCTTGCCGCGATCGAAAAAGTTTTTGCTCAGCTCATCGAGCAAACCAGCGGAACTGTTTTTTATAACGCCGATGACGCGAACACGACGCGTATATGTCGATCTTGTCCGCGCGCAGTCTCTTACGGCTTTTCCGAAAAGGCAGATTATCGCGGCGCCGACATCGAGTTGCGCGATTTCACATCCGTCTTTTGTATTTATCATCGCGGTCAACAACTCGGCGAAGCGGTCCTGAATGTCCCCGGACGACACAACGTCCATAATGCCATCGGCGTGATTGCGCTCGCGACCGAATTAGGAATTTCCTTTGAAAAAATTGCCGCTTCGCTTGGCAAGTTCAACCACGCGCGTCGCCGTTTTGAAATCAAATACGCGAGCGAGCGGTTTTTGCTGGTCGATGACTACGCGCACCATCCCACGGAAATTCGTGCCACGCTCAAGACAGCGAAATCGACGGGACGCAAGCGTGTGCTCACGATGTTTCAGCCGCATCGCTATTCACGAACGAAAGCGCTGCGCCGCGAATTCGGGCGCGCCTTTGACGATGCCGATCGCGTTGTTGTCACGGACGTCTATGCCGCGAGCGAGGCGCCGCTTCCCGGGATCAGCGGGCAAACGATCGCGGATGAACTCGTCGCGCATGGGCATGGCGGAGTGAGTTATCAGCCGCGTTTGGAATCGGTGCATCGGGACGTAGGCAACATGCTCGACCCTGGCGATCTCGTGCTGAGCCTGGGCGCAGGTAACATTCATGAGCAATTGTCGATCTTAGCGGCCGATCTCGTCATCGCCGAGAAATTAAAGGAAATCGTCGGTGAGAAGGGTGACGTCCGCCTTTATGAGCCGCTCTCGAAGCACACGACGCTGCGCGTGGGCGGCCCTGCGCAATTTTGGGTCGAGCCGCGCAATGAAAACGCTTTCGCGGATTTGATTCGCTTTTGCCGGCAGGAAAATCTTGCACTTTTTGTCATCGGCCGCGGCTCGAATCTGCTTGTGCGAGACGGCGGCATTCGCGGCGTGGTCGTGCATCCATGCGGCGGCGATTTTGATAAGATCGACATCAACGGCGCCGAAATCACCGCCGGCGTCGGCGCGAAGCTGAAGGAGATTGCCTACGCGGGAAAGTCTGCCGGAATTGGCGGACTCGAGTGGATGGAAGGAATTCCGGGCGCGGTCGGCGGTGGATTGCGGATGAACGCGGGCGCGATGGGCGCACAAACTTTCGAAAACGTCGTGCGCGTCCGCTATCTCGATGCGGAAGGAAATTCGTGCACAAAAACGCCGGACGAACTCGACGTTCGGTATCGAAATATTCCGGAGCTGGAAAATAATTTCGCTGTTTCCGCGGTTTTTCGCGGCAACCCTGCGCCGGTCGAAGAGATTGTGCGCAAGTTGGAAGCTTCGCAGGAAAAACGGCGCACATCGCAGCCAGCGGCGAAAAGCGCCGG
>DMCG01000254.1:21866-24600 GCA_003445855.1 Spartobacteria bacterium
GGCAAAGCGCGCGTTTCGGAAGTGCACGGAAATTTCATTGTCAACGATGGCGGCGCGACCGCGGCCGACATGCTGGAGTTGATCGAAAAAATTAAAAGCACGGCGCGGGAAAAGCGCGGGATCGAATTGGAAACCGAAGTGCAGATTGTGGGAGAACCGGCATGAGCGTCTATCATTCTGAGCGAAGTGGAACGCAGTCGAAGAATCCCGTCGATATACCGCAAAGACCGCGCCGCGGCATCCCTCGACTTCGCTTGGGATGACCAGTTTAATTCTATGAACGGGATACCGAAAAAAATCGCGGTGCTGATGGGCGGGCCTGGCTCGGAGCGCGACGTTTCGCTGGCGACTGGCCGCGGTATCGCAAAAGCATTGCGCTCGTTAGGCGCTGAAGTCGTCGATGTCGATGTTCGCGACGAAAACTTCCAGCTCCCGCATGATGTCGATCTTGCGTTCATCGCGCTGCACGGGACGTTTGGCGAGGACGGCCAGGTGCAAGAAATTCTCGAAGACCGAGAAATCGCGTACACCGGCGAAGGGGTCGAGGAAAGCCGGCTCGCGTTCGATAAAATTCGCTCGAAAGAGAAATTCATTGAGCACGGTGTGAACACGCCGGAATGGGAAACGGTGGAGATCTATCGGCATCCGCGCATGGCGTTACCGATTGTCATCAAGCCGCCACGACAAGGATCCACCGTCGGCGTTTACATTGTGAAAGAGCCGGACCAGCTCGAGCACGCGATTGTGGATGCGGCAAAATACGATCGCCAACTGCTGGCGGAGAAATTTATTCCTGGCCGCGAGCTGACCATTGGAATTCTCGGCGATCAAGCGTTGCCGATTCTCGAAATCATTCCCAAAGGCGGTTTCTACGATTTCACAAACAAATATCCATTTCTGAATCCACAAGCCGGCGGTGGCGCGCAGCACGTCTGCCCGGCGAAAATCGATCCGGAGAAAACGAAGCAGATTCAGGACCTGGCTTTGCGCGCGCATCGTGCACTGGGCTTGAAGGTTTATTCGCGCGTCGACGTTATTTTGTCCGAAAATGGCGAGCCGTTCGTGTTGGAAGCGAACACGATTCCGGGAATGACCGAAGCGAGTTTGTTACCGGAAGCCGCCGCGGCCGCTGGAATTAATTATGTCGATCTTTGCGTGCGCATCATCGAACTCTCGCGCGCCAGGACGAAGAGAGGCGCCCGATGAAAAGGCAGAACTGGTCTCGCGCCCCCAACCGGCGCGTCTCGAATCGGCGGCAGCGCCGTCAGCAACATTTGCTCGACGTGAAGGTCCGCTCCCGCACAGCGACGCAGCACCGGAATCGGCGCGTGCTCGTTTTTGTTTCGCAACTCGCGCTCGTCATCGGACTCTGCGTTGCCGTCTATTTTGGCGTGCGTGAAGGAGCGAGGCGATTTTTCTTTGAGAATCCGGATTACCAATTGAGCACGATCGAAGTGCAGACGGACGGCACGCTCCAACGCGAGCAGATCCTGAAAGTGGCCGATCTGCGCGAGGGTGAAAATATTTTTAACGTGAACCTGGGACGCGTCCACGACCGGCTGCAGCAGCTTCCGCAAGTCGATGAGGTTCAGGTCGAGCGCAAGTTGCCGACCGAAATCGACATCCACGTGGTCGAACGAAAACCGGTTGCCTGGATCACGGATGAAAAACAAATTGCCGACCCATTTGCTTCCGACGCTGCTTTTCTAGTGGATGGGCGCGGAGTTTTGATGAAAGAAAAGAAGTTGTTGCCGGAATATCTGGGATTGCCGCTCGTTTCGGGATGCGCGAGCGAGTCGCTCGAGGCAGGCAAGGTCGTCGAATCGTTCGAAGCCAAAGCGGCGCTGGAACTTTTGCGCTTGAGCACGCGCAGTTTTATGCAGACGCGTTTCCAGATTCGCGAGATCGATGTTTCGAACGGTTACTGCCTGCTCGTGACGGACAAGAACCATGTGCGCGTCACGTTTGGTTTCGATAACCTCGATGCCCAGTTGCAGCGTCTCGAGCAATTCCTGATTTATTCGGACGACTCGAAGCGCGACCTCGCGACGGTGAATTTGCTCGTGCAACGAAACATTCCGGTGACCTTTGCGAAGTCGCCGGTCAGCATCATCAATGACACCATCGAGCCCGACGCGGAGCCGCGCATTTTGAAGGCGATACCGGTGCATCCGCCCGCAAGATCGACATCTTCATCTGCCGCAAAACCGCACGCGAGCCCATCACCCATGTCGATCAAGCGCGCGATTCCAGTTGAAAAAGAAAAGAAAGATTAAATGGCGAGCAGTGATTTGATGGTCGGCCTCGAAATTGGCACATCGAAAATTTGCGTCGTCGTCGGCGAAAGCCGGCCCGATGGCACGATCAAGATTCTTGGCGTCGGCCAGGCGCCTTCGCGTGGCGTGCGCAAGGGCGAGATTGTCGATTTTGAAACGGCGATGAAATGCGTGCATGAAGCGGTCGTCGATGCAGAGCAAAAGAGCGACGTCATGATTCGCAGCGTTTATGTCGGCGTTGCCGGCTCGCACATTCAAAGTTTTAATAACCGCGGCTGCGTGATGCTGCCGGAAGAACGGGATGAGATCGACGAGCAAGACATCGAGGATGTAAAAATCAGTGCGCGCGAGGTGAGCATACCGGCGCAAAACGCCTTCCTGCATTCGATCATCCAGCATTACCATGTCGATGGACAGGACGGCGTGCTCAATCCCGTCGGCATGCTGGGGCAAAAACT
>DMCG01000108.1:0-1130 GCA_003445855.1 Spartobacteria bacterium
GAAGCCAAAACGAGCAACAGACTTCTGCTGGTTGATTTCACCGGCTCGGATTGGTGCGGCTGGTGCATCAAACTAGACAAAGAGGTTTTCTCCAAACCTGAATTCAAAGACTACGCAAGTAAAAACCTGGTGCTGATGGAAGTGGATTTTCCTCGCGGCAAAGCACAAAGCGCCGCCATGCGACAGCAAAATGAACAGCTGGCACACCAATATCAAATCCAGGGTTTCCCGACCATCGTGGTACTTAATGGCGATGGCCAGGCAGTGGGAACGCTGGGCTATATGCCGGGCGGACCTTCAGCGTTCATTGCCGAACTGGAAAAACTGCGCAAAGGCTGAGCAATCGCCGAAATTCCGGCGAGGTACTTGTCGATCTTCGCCGTTGTCGATCTAATTCAATTTGCCCGCCTCGAATGCGCGCTGAAGAACGTCAGCCAGTTCCCGGCGTGTAAAAGGCTTTGGCAACGCGCCGCGAAATCCGTAGGCCAGGAATTCTGAGAGGGCGGCCTCATCGGAGTAGCCGCTGCAAATGATCGCTATGACCTGTGGATCGAGATTGCGCAACCGTTCAATCGTCGCGAGCCCGCCCATGCCCCCGCGGATCGTCGCATCGAGAATCACCGCATGAAAATTTTCGCCGCGGCGTAAAGCGCGCTCGTAAAGTTTCACCACTTCGAGTCCATCCGGTACGGCGGTAACCTCGTAGCCAAGCGTTCCAAGCAACTGAGAAGTGAGTTCGCGAATGGCCGCTTCATCGTCCATCACCAGGACGCGCTGTTGATTAAACTGCAAGGCCTGTTCCGCTGTCGGCGGTCCAGACGTCTCGAGCTGTTCACCATCAGCCGGGAGATAAAAAACGAACGTTGATCCTTCCGGCGAAGAACTCTCCAAATGGAGCAAACCGCCATGTTTTTTCACGATTGAATAGCTGATCGAAAGACCCAAACCACTCGCCGTTGGTTTGGTTGTGAAATAGGGATCGAAAATTCTGGTCGCGAGCTCTTCCTCAATACCAGAACCGCGGTCGGCGATCGTAATTTTGACATAACGTCCAGCCGGAAGCAGTGCACCGGGCTTGTCTTCCAGTTCGACGTTGCGTGCCGCAATGCTAACGGCTGTCTCTTATACAC
>DMCG01000108.1:1268-2159 GCA_003445855.1 Spartobacteria bacterium
GGTCGGCGATCGTAATTTTGACATAACGTCCAGCCGGAAGCAGTGCACCGGGCTTGTCTTCCAGTTCGACGTTGCGTGCCGCAATGCTAACGGTGCCGCCGTGAGGCATCGCCTCGCGCGCGTTGATCACAAGCGCGTTTACGACCTGCTCGATCTGCCCCGGATCGACATCAGCTTTCCAAAGATCAACCGGGATGTCCATCTCAGCGCGCAAATTGGAACCGTAAAGGGAAAATTCAGCGGCGCGGCCGAGCAACTCCGCGACCGAGGCGACCCGTTTGAGAGGCGCGCCGCCTTTTGAGAAAGTGAGCAATTGACCCGAAAGACGCGCGGCGTGTTGCGCGGCCTGGCCTGCCTTGGAAAGATACGAGAGCAAACTGCGCGGGTCGCTCGGCGCTTCAATCTGCGCCAGGCCAATATTCCCCGAGATGACCGTCAAAATATTATTGAGATCATGCGCGATACCGCCGGCGAGAGTTCCAAGAGATTCAAGTTTGCTCGTGGTAAGCCGCTTTTCCTCAATGGATTTGCGCTCACTGACATCGCGGAAAAAGACCGACATGCCCCTCCCGCTCGGATACGCGTGCATCTCAAACCAGACTTTGCCCGAGGCGTCGCTTGCCTCGAATTCTATCGGCACTTGCTCGGTCATGACCCGGCGATAATTCACCTCAAAGGGCGACCCAATTAGCTGCGGCAATTCCTTCCAAAGTTCCTTCCCGATCACCTCGGCGCGGCGGCGCCCGAGGAGAGTCTCCGCTTCCGGGTTCAGATATGTAAAATTCCAGGCGTGATCCACCGCAAAAAATCCGTCCATCGTCTTCTCCAAAATCTCGCTCGTGGTGCGGGCCGATTCCTCCAAGGCAGCGCGCGCCTGATTGCGTTCGGCCA
>DMCG01000108.1:2404-8998 GCA_003445855.1 Spartobacteria bacterium
AGCGGCTTGGTTAGATAATCGTTCGCGCCGGCGGCCAATGCCCGTTCCAAATCCTCCGTGTCCTGCCGCGCCGTGACCAGAAGAATAAACATTTCATCGCCGCGCGGCTGCGCGCGCAATTCCTGACAAAGCTCAATTCCACTTTTTCCAGGAAGCATCCAATCCAAAATGAGGAAGGGAAATTTCTGTGCCGCCATTACCTTCTCGGCCTCTTCACCACTGCCAACCGCGAACACCTCGTGGCCCCGTCGCCCGATCAAATGCTGCAAAGTTTTGCGGCTCTCCTGGTGATCCTCAACGAGCAATATTTTCATTCTTGGAGCAGATGCCCTCCAGCACTTCCGTACTATGATTTGCAAGGCTGAGCGGAGCACAGGAGTCGCTTATTCTGGAAGGGAGCAAGATGACTGCCAACGCATGCGCGAGCTTTGCCAGAAAGTTTGGATATAAGACGCTGCTACAGGCCATATCTTGCGTTACGATCCGCCTCTGTTAGATACACATAACTCGTTCGCCGCTTCCGATCTCATGTCTGGTGTTCGCCTGCTCTGCCTCTCTTACCTCGGGCTCCTCGCCGCGTATCACACCCACGCTGAGACAACAATTGCCGTCCCGTCTGCGGAAAAAAATAGGCCGGCCGCGGCGGCAGAGCCCCGTATTACGTTTAATTTAGTACATGTCGATGGACCGTACATCGCCATGACTTTTGACGACGGGCCCAGCGCAACGCTCACTCCAAAACTGCTCGATCTTCTCGCAGCCCATCATATCAAAGCCACTTTTTTTGTGATCGGCGAAAATGTTGCCGAGCACTCCGAGATTGTTGAGCGCGCCGCGCACGAAGGTCACGAAATTGGAAATCATAGCTGGTCGCATCCGAACTTTGCAAAAATGTCCGATGAAGGCGTGCGTCGGGAACTGCGACGAACGGAAGATGCAATCAAAAGCGCGATCGGAGCACGGCCAACTTTGCTGCGGCCGCCTTACGGCTCGCTCACCGCACGACAAAAACGCTGGATCCACGATGAGTTCGGCTATCAGATCATTCTCTGGGATGTCGATCCGCTGGACTGGAAGCGTCCCGGCCCGGCGGTGGTCCGTAATCGCATCCTGAAAGAAACCCGGCCGGGCTCGATTGTGTTGTCCCACGACATCCATCCCGGAACGATCGAGGCCATGCCGCGGACGTTCGATCAACTCGAGGCAAAAGGTTTCAAATTCGTCACTGTGTCGGAATTGATTCGCATGGCGCGTCCCGAGCCATCGAAGGAGCGCGCGAAAGTTCCGGCGGCCAACGATACACCGCAGCCAACATCGACAATTTCACTGCCATCGCCCAGCGGTTAATTTCGCCGGCATGATCGCCGATAGTTATCTGCAGCTTCGGAGCGAACTCGAAACTGCGCTCGCTGGTTTGCTCAAGCTCAGTTCGGAGATGGGCCGCGCTACGCCGTGGATCGACACCCTTCACGGGCTGCTCAAGGACATTCGCGAACCGTTGCTAATCGTCGTTGTTGGCGAAGCCAAGTCTGGAAAATCCTCGCTGCTGAATGTTCTCTTCGGGCAGGAGTTGGTGAAAGTGGATGTTCAGTCCGCGACAGACCGCATTTATGCTTTTCGATATGGGTCCGAGGAAAAATCAGTCGAGATCTCGGCGCAGTTGACCGAGCGCTATCTGCCGCTCGCGTTTCTGCATGACTTCAGCGTAGTCGACACACCGGGAACGAACATCATGGTCTTGGAACATCAAGAAATCACCGAGGACTTCGTCTCGGGCGCCGACCTTCTTCTTCTCGTTCTTTCCGTTGTGAATCCCTGGACGCAATCTTTCTGGGACTTCCTGGGCTCCTGGCAAAAGACATGGTTGAAGAACGCGGTTTTCGTTTTGCAACAAGCAGACCGGCGTGACCCGACGGAGCTCGATGTCATTCGGCGGCATCTTGGGGACACAGCGATGCAAAAAATTGGATTTTCGCCGCCTATCTTTGCCGTCTCCGCGCGGGATGAATTGCTCGCTCAAAGGACTGGATTAGACGAGGACCGGTTCCGGCGGGAAAGCCAATTCGGTCCGCTGGAAGAGCAGATCAACCTGGTTGCAATGCAATCCGGCGGGCGTGCGCATAGACTTGGCTCAGCCTGCCAGATCGCACAGGTAGTGCTTCACGACATCTCGAGCGAGCTACGAGCATCTCTCGGCTTGATCGCGCATGACGAAGGGCGGCTGGCGCGCGTCGAGGCGCTTCTTCAAGCGCGCAAGGAACAAACATTCCGACACGCGGCTGGTCTTCTCCGCGAAGTCGAGCAAGCGTGTCACGAAGGCGCGGCGCAAGGCTTAAGACTTCTTAAGGAGAAATTCTCGTTTGCGCAGACATGGAAAATCCTTCGTGGCCGTTTGCTCTGGCAGCACGAGTTTCAAATGGAAATTGAAATGAAGCTGCGCCAATCCGTCGAGCAGCAAGTGGAACAAACTGTGCAATTGCTGGAAACGGATTTGCGCGGAGTTTGGCCGCAATTGCACGACATCATCGACCAGCAGTTAGCGAGTGATCTCAAAACTCAGGTGCCGCGCGCAATTCCCGATTTTGCGCGACAACGGCGTGCGCTTCTTCAATCGATTCAACTGGCGCTAAGCGAGCGGGTCTCAGAGAAAACAGTGGAAGAACAGCTCGTGCAACTCTTCCGCGATACTTCGACACTGTCGCGCCTGTCTGCGAGCATTGTTGCGGGCTGTGGAATCGCGGCACTGCTCGCGGTCATGACCGGTACCGGCGTCGCCGACATTGCTGGCGTCTTGGCGGCTTCCGTTGCGATAATCGGCACCGTAGTCACATTCGACCAGCGCAGAAAAATCCTGCGCATCTACGAGCGACATATGGAAGCAAGACGTGCCGAGCTGGTACACGCAATTGCGCAGCAGCTCAATCAGGCCATTGACTTATTTTACGGTGAAGTCTCAACCGCGTTCCAACCGTTGGCCGCGTTTTGCGTGGCGCAACGACGAGCTTCCGAGCCGTTGTTGCACCAAGCTGAAGAACTGCAGCGGACCTTCGTTGGATTGGCGTCGCGGCTCCGCTAAACCGGCAATCGGTTACTTCTTCGCGGCCGCCGAGCTCTGTTGAGCGAGTTGCTGTTCGAGTTGTCGCCTGGCGATGACGAAGTTGTTGTTTTCACCGTAGCTCCGCCACGGTCCTGGAGGCACATCGCGCACCTCCACAAACTGCCAGTCCGTTACATCCGTCGGTGCAAGCCCAAGGTAATCGCGAATCGCCGGAGAAACGTCCAGTCCCGCGCCATGGTTTAAATTCGGCTTTGGGCGTTCGTTTTGAAAAATATATTGAAAATGGTCAGTGCGGAACGGGCCGCAATCTTCCCACTGCGCGTAACAAGTGCGATTGCCCTTGCGGATGGCAATCCAGCGATGCTGGCAAACGGAATGCCCCGGCTCGGTGTAGGCCTGCTTAAACCACGGGATGACCAACGGCGCCTCTGGCTTGAACTGACCATGCGTGACGTCATTGTAGGGCAGCGCACAGTAAAACGGATTTTGGTGCGGCACGAAGGCGACCGGAATGTAGTTGCGCCGCGCTGAAGAATCGGGATTGTCGAAGCCACCATAATTGCGCGTCCAGTCTGCGTCCCACGAGCTTTTGTAATTGGGCACCGGATTGTTGCCGCCCGCCTGTTCTCCGATCCAAAACACCGTGGTCACGATATTAGTTTTCCACGCGAAGCGCGTTGTCGCCGGGCGCGAGGCCGTTGGCACAAACACCTGCGGCTCTACCTTGAGAAGCGCTTGCTCGCGCAGCTTCATCGCGTACTTGGCAAAATCGGCCGCCGTCGCGTATGGCGAAGTCGATTGGTCCTCGGCTCTAACCGCGCCCGCTATCGCGAGAGCGAAACAAAGCGGTAACAGCCTCTTCATAGTACAAATGGCCTGACTCTTTTATCCGATTAACGGCCTCTAGGCAAGCGTTTTCCACGAGGGAAAACCAGTGCCCCGGACGGGTTATCGATTGTTAGAGCACTATCCATTCCACGTTCAACCACGGCTGAGCAGCGTGTCGCGCTTGAATTGTCGATCCTCTGTTTCGGGATAATCCAGAGTAAAGTGAAGACCACGACTCTCTTTCCGACTTAACGCCGAATCCACAATCAGCGCCGCCACCGTTGCCAGATTCCGTAGCTCCAGCAGGTCGACCGACACTTTGAAATTCCAATAAAACTCGCGGATTTCGCGTTGAAGATTTCGCAAACGGGCGCTCGCGCGCTGAAGCCGCTTGTCTGTCCGCACGATCCCAACATAGTCCCACATTAGCCGCCGGATTTCGTCCCAGTTATGATAAATCACCACCAGCTCATCGACATCATGCACGCCTCCCGATTCCCACTCCGGCAACGAAATTTTTTGCGCCGTATGTGACGGTGGTCGCGCGCACACGGACGCCTCCGCCGCGCGATGCGCAGCCACCAGCCCTTCCAGAAGCGAGTTACTCGCCAGGCGATTTGCGCCATGAAGCCCGGTGCAGCCCACTTCGCCGATCGCATATAGCCCGGCTAAGCTCGTCGCGCCGTCCACATCCGTCTTGATTCCGCCGCATTGGTAATGCGCCGCCGGCACCACTGGAATCGGCTGCTTCGACATGTCGATCCCAAATCGCAGGCACGTCTCGTAAATATGCGGAAAGCGCTCCTGAATGAACTCCGGCGACTGGTGCGTGATATCGAGAAATACGCATTGCGCGCCGGAACGTTTGATCTCGGAGTCGATCGCGCGCGCTACGATGTCCCGCGGCGCGAGCGAGCCGCGCGCGTCGTAGCGCTTCATGAAATCTTCGCCGCGATTGTTCCGCAGAATTCCGCCTTCTCCGCGCACTGCTTCGGAAATCAAAAACGATTTCGCCTTCGCATGAAACAAGCAGGTCGGATGAAACTGGATGAACTCCATGTTCGCGATCATCGCGCCCGCGCGCCACGCCATCGCCACGCCGTCGCCCGTCGCGATGTCCGGGTTTGTCGTGTACAAATAAACTTTTCCGCAGCCGCCGGTCGCGAGCACGATGCGATCCGAGCGGATCGTTTCCACCTCTCCGTTTTTTTCATCGAGAACGTAGATGCCGAGGCAACGATCTTCTGCCGCGAAGCCAAGCTTGCCCGCAGTGAGCAAATCCACCGCCATGTGATTTTCCAAAAGATCGACATGCGATTGCCGGCCCAACTCGCGCAGCAAAACTTCCTCGATCTCCTTGCCGGTCACGTCCTGCACATGCAGGACGCGCCGTTTGGAGTGACCGCCTTCTCGCCCAAGATCGAACTCGCGATGACCGGAAACTTCGCGTTCGTCAAATTGCAATCCAAGATCGACAAGTTCATGAATTCGCGCCGGTCCTTCCGTCACAATCGTGCGAACAACTTTCTCGTCGCAAAGCCCGGCGCCGGCTTCGAGCGTGTCGCGCACATGCAGCCCGAAGGAATCTTCGTCGCTCGTCACGCAGGCGATCCCGCCCTGCGCCCACGCTGTGTTCGTGTCCGCGCCTTTGCGTTTTGTGATCACCGCCACCGAGCAATGCTTGGCCGCTTTCAACGCAAAACTGAGCCCGGCAATGCCGCTGCCAATCACGACGAAATCGTATTCCTTCATCCGAGCAGGATGTTGTCGATCAAACGAGTCTGGCCGAAGAAAACCGCGAGCGCGAGCAGCGAATTTGGCCTAACGACTTCGATCGGCTGCAAACTTTCCGCATCGACAAGATCGACATAATCGACTCGCGCCAGCGGCGCTTGGCCAATCGTTTTGCGCGCAAGATCGACAATTGTTTTTGCGGATGTTTCGCCGGCCTTTACTCGATCTGCCGCCGCGAGCAGCGCCCGCCGCAAAACCGTTGCTTGTTTTCGTTCCTCCGCGTTCAGGTATTGATTGCGCGAGCTGCAAGCCGGGCCGTCATCTTCGCGAACGGTCGGCACGCCCACGATGTCGATCTTGAAATTGAGATCCCGCACCATTCGGCGAATGATCGCGAGCTGCTGAAAATCTTTCTCGCCGAAGACCGCCGCATCCGGCGCAAGAATGTGGAAAAGCTTCGCAACGACCGTACACACGCCACGGAAATGTCCCGGACGCGATTTTCCGCATAACATTTTCGAAAGCGAAACTTCCTCAACAAACACGGAACGATCGCCTGCATACATTTCCGCCGGGCTCGGCCGGAATAAAAGATCGACATCGGCGCTCCGGCAGAGCTCTTCATCCTCCCGGTCGGGTCGCGGATACCGTTCGTAATCACTTCCCGGTTCAAATTGCAGCGGATTGACGAAAATGCTCACCGCAACTTCGCCATCGCGCCCAGCGTAATCGCGCGCCACCCGAATCAATTCCAGATGCGCCTTATGCAACGCCCCCATCGTGGGAACAAGGACGCGCGGAAATTTAGCGCGTGACTGGGCCATCGCTTCGGCAACTGTCGTGAGAACTTTCATGTCGATGTTGCGTCCTCCAACCAAATCGCCTGTTGCGCAAAACGGAATTTGCGGTGGCAGAAATTTTTCCAGCCGGCTTGTCGCGCGAGTTCATCCATTTCCGTGAAGGAAAATGCGCGC
>DMCG01000207.1:0-3204 GCA_003445855.1 Spartobacteria bacterium
CAGCATTTCTTCCAGCAAGCCGAGGAAGAGAAAGGTCATGCGCTGCGCTTCATCAAATACGTGGTCGATGCGGGCGGACGCGTCGTGATCCCGGCGATCGACGCACCGAAATCGAATTTCAAGACCGCGAAGGACGCGGTTAAGCTTTCGCTCGATCAGGAAGTGAAAGTCACGCATCAGATCAACGCGCTCGTCGGGCTCGCGCGCAAGGAAAACGATTACATCACGATCAATTTCCTGCAGTGGTTCCTAACCGAGCAGCTCGAAGAAGTTTCGTCGATGGACAATCTTCTCAAAATCCTGGAGCGCGCCGGAAGTGATCTTCTTCAAGCAGACGAATACCTCGCCCGCGTCGGCGTCAAGGCGATGCCGGCACGGCCGGCGGAATAAAGGAAACGGGCTGGTTTAATAATCTGTAGGGGACGACGCTGTCGTCCCACGGGAAGCGAACCGCTTTCCCTACAAAGATGTGCGTTTGCGCCAGGCACCGAGGACGAGGCCGCTGATGGCGAACGCGACGAATGGCCGGCCCATGTCGATGAAAACGAGCGGCCACGGATTTGTTTCGAAGGCTGAGAACACGGCAATGGTCGCGTATTCGACGAACAAGAACGCGAACCAGCAAACGAGCGCGATTTTCAATCCTGCCACGGCGTTCGCTGCGTTGAGCCGGCCGATCAGCCAGGCTAGCGCGTAATTGACGAAGATCGATGCGACAATCGCGACCAGATATGCGCTGACGTTATGGGTCCGCTCGATGTCAGTCATCGTCCTGGCGTGAAGATTCAACCACCTTTCGCCAAAGATGGCGTACCAGCTCCAGCCGATGAGTTGATGGACAACGACAAGAATCCAAACGGCAAGATGATTGATCTTGTTGTTCATAAAACTTTTTCTCGATTATCCAGCGGCTGCAATTTCGATTGCAAGCCGATTCGGCCAGTCACTTGGGAGGAAAAAGCAGCTTGGACCGACGATCGATTACTGCGCCTTGATCCAGGAAAAATTCGCGCAGTTCGTCAGTATAAAACGAACTATCGCGGGTCGGATTCAGGTCCAGATACATCCGGCCGCCCGGGGCCAAGTGCCGTTTTGCGTCTTGTAAAAAGTAGTCCCACTCCTCGACTCCCCATGGGGTTGGCTGCAAAGGGCCGGAAAATCCGATAGAGAACGCGGTAATCCAATCGTATGGCGCACCGGTTTCCGGGAGTGGGCTGAATTTCTCGATGCGATGAATGATGCGCCGCAAGCCGAACAACTCGAACATTTCGCGAAAAAGCGGATAGTTATCGAGGTCGAGCCCGAGGCCGCGATGGCCCAAGACACGCGTCACAAATAGGAAATATCCAGCGCCCGAACCAAGATCGAGAATGCGCTGGGCTGGCATCCGATCGAGGCCGAGGTCCTGGGCACGGCGAATGTTTAATTTCAAAAAGCGCTCAGCCTCGACATATTTCGGAAAGTCACGACTTCCGGGTACTCCGTAGATTTGCCGGATCCGTTTCAACTCGGCCTGGTCAATTTGCGACATGAAGCGGCTGACTGGAAGTGGGCGCACAGCGCGAGCGACGGCGCGTTTAAAGCTCACCGCGACCGCTGGATCAGCCAGCTTGCGGATTTTTTGAGAGAGCTTCATGCGTCAAATTCCATCGGCGCAAGCGTGCTTCAGGACATTGCGTCAAGTCCGGGCGTCGCGCGAACCGGGACGCGAATTCATCAAGCGTTTACTGCGTCAACCGTCGCGGCGTCCGCCGCTTCAACCGGGACCTGATCGATCGGGGCTGCCGAGATCGAAACGATCTCAAACGTGCCTGCTCCTTCGTCTTTGTTCAGTGTTACGACGTCACCGACCTTGTGACCCATCAACGCCTGGCCGATCGCAGTTTGATACGAAATAATATGACGCTCGGGATCACCGTCCCATGCGCCGAGAATTGTGTAGGTTTCCTCTTTTCCAGAATCCGAGTCGCGCACCGTGACGATTGTGCCAATGGAAACGTGCGACGTGTCCGGATTCTCAAAGGCAGTTCCGCGCGCACGATACAGCATTTGTTCCAGCTCGGCTTTGCGCCGCCCGAGCACGGCTTGCATTTGTTTCGCCGCTTTGAATTCAAAATTTTCGCTAAGATCGCCGTACGATCGGGCAAGCGCGATTTCCTTGGTGTTCTCAGGAATTTTCTTTTTGACGAGCTCTTCATGTTCCGCTCTGCGCCTTGCCAGACTGCTCCATGAGACGACCAGAGGCGCTGCCTTTTCCTCTCGTTGTCCGCCGGTGATCATGCTCTCCAGCTCCGGATAAAGTTTGACGATCCGCGCGAGAAGCGACCGTTTCGTCAACTCGTCGAACACCGGTGTGATGAGGAGTCGCCGCAACGTATCGCGCGCAACACCGACATCGGCGCCGGCAAACATGTCCGCAATCAACTCTCGATCTTCGAGCACAAGATCGCGCAGCCGATTGGCGCGACTTTCTCTGTGTTGATCGCGTTCCACCGCTGCCAGGATCGCCGTCAAAAGATCGGGCGTGATCAATTTGCGCCATGCGCCATCGCGTTCTTTGCACAGCCAGATAAGCATTTCGCTGGTGGCGGAATGTTCCCGAATGCTGCGCTCAATTGCCGCGCGCAGCTCCGCTTCCTCCCCGAGCTCGGCGAATACTTTCGCGATTTGCGAAACCACCCGCGCGTTGTTTCCGTACATTAATCGCAGCGCGTATTTCATCCAGCGCTCCCCCAGCGCTTCTGGCAGAGCTTGCAGAATTCGTTTTTCCTTGGTTGCGGGCAAGTTCGGCAAGATCGACATCAAACGCGGCTCTTCCGCAGCGATCATTTTCGCCAGGGTCAAACCGACGTGCGTTGTTCTTAATTGCGGAATGCGCGCGAGCAGATCATCGCGGCCGAGCAGCAATTCAAACGAAAGCTCCGGATGCAGCTTCTGATTGCGGGCGGCTGCGTTTTCAATGGCAGCGATAATCGGCTGCAACTGTTTGTCCGGTTCTTTAAATTCATCGGCAAGTTTGATGATCTGGTCGAGAGCAGCGCCCTGTTCCTTCGGCCGGCGCGCGCGATTAAAAGCCGCGATCAATTCATCGGCCTGCGACACCGGCGCGGAGCGAAGCTCGATTGGCTCGTTCTTTTTTGTCGGAATAAAAAAATGCCCGTCTTTCTTGAGGAGCTTCTTGGCCGATTCCCACCAGCGTTTCCA
>DMCG01000207.1:3499-3878 GCA_003445855.1 Spartobacteria bacterium
CGCTCTCGAGGATATTCCGAATGATCGCGGCCGGATCTTCCTTCGCCAGTTTTTTAATCGCGGCGAGATCGCTCGCCTTCCGCGCGAGAAAATGTTCCGGTGGAATTGCGGCAAGATTTTCCGCCGCATACTGCAATTGCATCGGGTGCGCTTTCTTGCCCGCGAAATCGATGATGATCTGGTTGAGGAGCAGGTTCCATTCGGAGACGCGGCCGAAGCCCCAGCTTTTATGTAAACAAAAAGTTCCTGGCTTGAGTTTGTCGAGCTGCTCAGCGGCTTTTGAAGTTAGTTTCCCGGATTCGACGAGTTTTTGCAGTTCCGCATCCATTCAAGGGTCGCACAAGTTACGATGAACGGTCGAGAGAGGCGAGAAAAAACT
>DMCG01000021.1 GCA_003445855.1 Spartobacteria bacterium
GGTTGCCAAGCGGCGGGCAAGGCGCCTGCCTTATAATTGGCTCACCAGCGTTATGATCGCGCCGGTTAATGCATGGCGCGCTTGCGCGATCTGACTCGCAAAGCGAATCAATCGCCCCACATGCATCGGGTGTTTCAAAAGATAAAACGAAAGCTTCGCGATGTTGGTTCGTTGTTGCTCGATGTCGAATAAAACGCTCGGTGGCGCCGGCAACGGTTTCGCTGGCGTGTCGCTGATCGCCCGCAACGACAGCATCGGGATTCCGCGCACCGAGCACGCTTGCGCGATTATCTCGGTTTCCATGTCCACTGCATCGGCGCCGTTTGTGCGCGCAATCTCGTTTCGTGCATCAATCGCATCGACAATCGTTGTCGATGTAAAAAGTTTCGCGGTGCGCACATTGCCATCCGCTAGGATTCGCTGCGCCGCAGAGAGTAATTCTCGATCCGAGAGGTTCTCCGCGACCATCAAGTCGCCAACTTGGAAATCTTCCCGTACTGCTCCAGCGAATCCTGAGCTGATCAAACAGCGAGGCTGCTCAGCGCGAAGGAAATTGTCGATCTTGGGTTCGCAGCTCTTTCGACCAACGCCGGTGTGCAAAATCGCGACGGATTGGTTGTCGATCTTGCCGTAAATCATTTTTCCGCCGCTGGAGGATGCACGCTTCTTTTCCCGCAGCAGACCGACGAGTCCCGAACTTTCCGCCGGCAAAGCGAATGTGATCGCGATCATCGCTTCATCTGGGTTTCGATCGTTCCGCGATCAGTTGTGGGGCAGCGCAGACTCGATTATCTGAACGGCGAAACTTCTCTTCCCAGAACCAGGTGCGGTTGTTTCGTTAGGTGCGGGTGAGTTTGGAGCCCCGCCAGTAATTGCGGAAATTTTCTCGCGAAATTCCGTCTCGCGATTGGATGGAAGATCGACAAGCAGGCCGAGACGATGTTGCTCCGGAAGTCCTTTCGTGGCCGTGCCGCCGAGCTGGTGAGTTATTGAAATAATTTCGTTCGCCACCACATCCAATTTCCCCGGCGTCGCTGAGATCGTGATCTCGCTCACACCGAGCGGCGCAGGCGTCAGCGCAGCCGCCGCTGCCTGCTCGAGAGATCTCGTCAATTGCTGGCGCATTTGCGCTTCGAGCAACGCGCGATTCGGATTTTTCGTTTCGTGTCTTGCGATCAGCCACAGGCCGGCCCCCACGTTGACGGCCATGAGAATGATAAACGCCGCGCCGACGTGGCGTGCCATTTTCCGCCCGCGCTCGGAAACGTCCGCTTCCTCCGGCAGCAAAACCTCGCGCGAATCGCCGCGCATGCCCGCGTGGATTCGTCGCGCCACCGCCAGCTCGCGTTGCAGTTGCTGGTCCGAAGTCAGTCGCTCCTCCAGCGCGGCGCGTTCCGTCGCGGAAAGCTTGCCGTCGAGATAATCGAAAAGCTTGTCGGGATTCATGTCGTGCGGAAAAGCGTGACGCGTGACGCGCCTCCATGCAATCGCGTAATTTGCGCTTTCCCCTCGTGGAAATAGGTTAGCTCCCTCGTGGGTGAAGATGGCGAGACAGAAATTCCTCCCTACAGAGGATGGAAGCGCCGTGCATGGATTGCACTGGCGATCTTTGGCGCGCTCGTGCTGATCTTTCACCGGCCGCTTTTGCTGGGCCTCGGCCGGCAGATCGCGCTGCATTACGCAGCCGGGGAAAATTTGAAGGCTAATTTTCGCCTCGAAGGGAATGTCTTCACGAACCTGACGGTCAGGAATCTGCACGCGGTTCCGACCGGGCCGAGCGATGTCGAATCGATCGATGTCGATCTTGCGCGCGCCGATTACGGTTTGTTCGCGCCGTTGCGACATGGACTCACTTCAATTAAGAACCTGGATGTGCGTTCGGCGCGCATTGTCTTGAATCCGGCCAAGGCGCCGCTTAGACCGCGCCCGCCGGATCCGAAAAAGAAAATCACGTTGCCCGATGTCTTTCCGGAACGAGTGCATTTAGTCGATGCAACTGTCATCGTACGAAATCGTCCGCATGATTTCGTGATGGAACATGTCGATCTTGATTTGAATCCGCGGAATCCCGGGCAATTAAAGATCGACAAGTTACAGCTGGTCGGTGGCCAGATGTGGTTGAAAGTCGCCGCGCAGACAAGCTACGCGAACAGAATCCTGATCTTGCGCGAAGTGGCCCTCTCGAATGACGAGCGTGTTCGCGAGCTGCGCGTTGATGCATCGCGTATCGGCGAAAGGAAGCTCGCTATTAATTTAGATTACTCGGTCGGAGCCGGAAAGCTTTCCGGCTCTTTCGCGCTGAATGAAGCACAATCATCGCTCAATACCGATCTCCATTTGCACGCCGAGAATGTTCCCGCCGGTGTCATCAATAAATATGCGGCGCTTCCGGAAGACTTCATTCGCGGGCAAATAGAAAAATTGGATGTCGATCTTAGTGGTTTGATCAGTGCACCGCGCACCTGGCAGGGAAAACTGATTTCGCAAATCAGCAATTTTCAGCAGCAAGGAATCGCGTTCGACCGCGGTATCTTTCAGATTTCCGCGGGAAACGGCACGGCGGTTCTGCAAACGGGCGACGTCATCCAGGGCGAGAACCAGTTTCATCTTAAGGGCTCGGGTGAATTGCCGCGCAACATAAAGGAATTCGGTCACAGCCCGGCGATGCTGGAGGTTGCGTTGACCGCGCCGGATTTGCAAAAGGCGACCGCGGGAATACCGCACAAGTTGAGCGGTGGGGCGCAGCTCAACGGCAAGATCGACATCAAAGACGGAAAGTTAAATGGGGAGTTTGCGGTCGCCGCAACTTCGCTTGGATTTGAAGACGGCGCGGTCGAAAAACTCAACGCCACGATTAAACTGTCGAAGACAGTACCGCCAAATGCAGCCGACAC
>DMCG01000184.1:0-1468 GCA_003445855.1 Spartobacteria bacterium
CTGGTTACTTCGACATGGCGGGCCGCAAAGATCAGACCCGCTTCATATTGTTTTGTGATCTTGCGCGTGAGTTCAACACGCTCACCGAGCTCAAATTTCGAATAACCGTCGTAGTCGAAGGTCAATGCCCCCAGCTGGTTCTTGAATCTGAAATCGGTATCGAAGAGAAATGGGTCTTCATAAACGATTTCGCCTTTGTAGCCGCGCTGTGAAACCTCCAGTGACGTGGTAAGCGGACGTCCGTAGCCGAATAAATCGCGGTCGCGATATTGCACACCGAAAATCCCGCCCTGGAAAGTGCCATAGCCGATTGAAACACCGAACTCCTTGCTCTTGGCTTCTTCCGCCGAGATGTCGAGCCGCAAGAGGTTTCCATCCACCGGCACCGGTTTGATTTGCAAAAGATTGAAAAGACCTGTGCGCATGAGCGTGCGGAATCTTTCATCAAGCACATCCGGGCTGTAGGTTTGGCCGGCGAGTTTGCTGAAACGTTTCGTGACAAAACTCGGCCGCAACCGGTCGAGACCGCTCACCGTTACGTCGCCAAAGTGATAAAGCGGTCCCGGTGCGAGCGCGATCTGCACCGGCACGCGACCATCCACCGCCTCCTCCGGCGCGCCGGTCGCTTCGACTTTCACATCATAATAACCGCGCGTTTTGAAGTAAGTCTGCAGACGTCGCGGAATGTCGGCGACGCGCGCATCGGTGTAAGGTTGCTGCAGGAGATCGAGCATCTGTCCGCGCAACGTTTCCGCGTCGTAAATCGTTCGCCCGGTAAATGAGACGTTGCCAAAAAAATATTGCCGCCCCTCGTGGATGGGAATGGTCGCGTCCACCTGGTTCGTCTCATCGTGGTAGGTGTAGCGCGGAGGATCGACAACGGCGTCGAGAAAACCTTCCGCGACGTAAAACCGATGCACCAGGTCGGCCCCTTCCTCGATATCAGCCGCGACAAATGGCAGATTTTTTTGCAATTTCGAATAGCGCTCGCGCGTGGGCCCGACCGCAAAATCGAACAGCTTTTCGGTCGGCTCGGCGGCGTTACCCTCGAACACGACCGTGCCCAGCGTCATTAACTGGCCTTCATTGATCTCGAGCCGCAACCGATCGCCAGATTCGATCGCGTAACGCACGTTCACTTTTACGTAGCCATGTTTCCGGTAAAAGACTTCGAGGAAGAAAGCGAGATCGTCCCCGCGCGCCGCTGTTAGACCGTAATCGTCGATCGTTGTGATCTGCTCCTTCAATTGCGATCGCAATTCCTTTTCGCTGAAAGCTTGTTCGCCGCGAATCTCAATCGTGCTCGTGTGTTGTGCGCGCTTTTCCTGCTGCTTTGCCACCGCGTGCTGCTCCTTTTGTTTTTCTTCCGGTCGCGTTACATCGACCGCGCTCTGGGCTGCAACCTCAGCCGCCAGAACAACGCTGCACAGAGAAGGAAGAAAAAAAGTGCGGCGCATCAGCGAAATCG
>DMCG01000184.1:1798-2316 GCA_003445855.1 Spartobacteria bacterium
TGCCCAGTCCGAGGATCGACCGTGCCAGCGTCCCAGTCCAGGCGATCGAAAATGGAATTACTCTGCGTCGCTTGGCCCTTCTTGAAAATTTTCCGGTAAAGCTGTTGCACCAGCAACGTGGCGGCGCGTCCGGCCAGCACGTTGTTGCTTCCTGTCAGCTCTTCCCTTGTCGTGCCGGTTGCGAGCAGGGAAATGATTTCCTCCTGAGGCAAAGGCGGCTCACTCGTGAACACTGCCTCCGGCGCAAGTGAGGTCCCGTAAATATAAACATGAATGGTGTGATCGTGGATCACGGAAGTGCCGTGCAGATCGAGTTTCGGATTAAACGAATCGCTGGGATCGAAATAAACAAATCCTGAGGAAACCTCCAGACGGCTAAACGGAAGTGTTGCTTCGACATGGTCCAGCCGCACAAAACCTTGCAAGCCTGGGCGCAAACCCGTGCCGGTCAAATGCAGATCACTGACCGCCCCGCCGTTGGCGAGACTGCCGCGAATGAGGACCGGGTCCTTGGTTTT
>DMCG01000184.1:2641-4488 GCA_003445855.1 Spartobacteria bacterium
CGCGACGATGGCGGCTGCGGCGCAGGCCTGCCGGGTAGTCCGATCGGGATGAGATCGAGGTTTTTCAAAAATTGGCTGTTAGTCATCGCCACGTTGCCCGTCACATTCGCGCTGCTGATCGGCCCGATCACTTTAATGTCGGCATCCACACGCGCGGTCAATGTGTCATTGCGCGCGATCAGCGCGCTGTCGGCTTTTATCTGCAGATCGAGATTCGCCGCGGTCAGTTTTGGAAAGGTGACACGACCGCTCATGGTAAAGTGGCCACCGGAAAGTTCCCCGCCGAATTGCTCGACCGTGAGCGCGTCGCGAGCAAAGTTAAGCCGCGCTTTAAAGTCCCTCAGCGCGGGAAGAGTCACGTTATTGGAACGCGCCACATTTACCGTCATGTCGCCGGTGCCGCTGAAAACGGGTCGCCCGAACGTTCCGCTTACATCAACATCCAGCGCCAGATCGCCATCCAATTCCTGAATTGCCGGCACAAATTGGTGGACAAAATTCACCGAGCTTCGCGGCAAACGAACTTTTGCCGTGACCGGCGTTTCGTCCGCCAACTTCCGCTCGCGAATGACCTTTGCGGCATTGAACGGTAAATTCGCCGTCAACTCCATCGGTTGAATCTTGGCCTGCTGCAATTTACCCGAAATGGTCAGCTGATCGTGTTGCGACTGCGCACTTAAGTCGAA
Organism: Spartobacteria bacterium; assembly: GCA_003445855.1. Lineage (GTDB taxonomy): Bacteria > Verrucomicrobiota > Verrucomicrobiia > Chthoniobacterales > UBA10450 > UBA10450. The sequence goes on from DMCG01000184.1 coordinate 3,328, forward strand.
AGTCGCCGGCTCGAGATTTGGCAGGCGCTCGCTGCGCAGATCGCGCATCTGCACATCGAGCCGCGCATTCAAATCGGCGAGTGTTCCTTGCGCGTCCAGTTTTACGTTCACTGTTCCCGATGCCGCCGGTTTCGCGCCAAAATCTTGAAAAAGTTTTTTGAGGTCGATGTTTTCGGATTGAAAGTTCGCGATCACCTTTCCGTTGGGCGGACACAATGGCGCGGTCGTCCCGAGGTTCTTCCAAATAAACGGCACCGAAAGGTAACCCGCCGCGTATCTGGCTGTGCCTTGATCAAGCTGGACCTTTGTAATCTCGAACGTTTCCCCGCTTGCCCGAACAATCGCCTGGAAATCCATTTTGTTACTGCTGAAAAAAATAATCGGGATGTCGAGACCATTCGGCGTATAGGTGGCGTCCACGTTGGCTTGAAGAGATTGCAAATCGCCGTAGCGACCTTTCTCGAGAGTAAACTTCAGTTTTCCCGAGTTCTTGAATTTCGCCGCGTCGCCGCTTCCCTCCCAATTTAAGAAGAACGAACCAGCGACATCGTTTTGATTCCCGGACGAGCGCAACAGCGGCTTGAGCGCGGCGAGATCGGCAATGTTCGCGGAAATCTTTCCGCTGTAATGATACGGCGGGCGAAGATCGACAATCGCATTTGCGCTGACGTAGTCGCGCTCGTTCAGACTCGCGGTGAAATCGTTCAGATAAACCGTGCTGTTTACGATGGAATATTGCGCGCTCAGTTGTCGGAAAACCAAACCGCGCACTCGAAGATTTGAGCCATAGATCGAAACCTGTCCATTCCCCACTCCATTATTCCATTCGACCTGCCCGTTAATTTGCAGCGGACCCGTGATCCGATTCGGCGAATCCGGTTTCCAATAATCCCCCAGCTCGATGGCGTTGAGCGACATGTCGATCTTTGCCGGTTGCATCACCGAATCGCGCAAATCTTTTGGCAGCCGGTACTCGCCGCGCACCGCGAATTGATTTTGTTTCCGCCTAACGAGCAAATGCTCAAACGTGATCAGATCATCTGTGCTGCGCAAAGATCCTTCCACTGCATCTGCCTCGTAATCGCGCAGCTTTAGATTGGAAATGTTCAACGTCGTTTCCGACTTCAAGTCGGCATACCACGGTTTCTTCGCAGCTGTAGC
>DMCG01000167.1 GCA_003445855.1 Spartobacteria bacterium
GCGCCCGCGCCCGATTCGTCGCGATAATCAACACCCAAATCTTTTGAAACAACGTCTGCAAGTTTAGTTAAGGCGCGCTCCAACATGTCGATCTTGTCCTCGGTCGCGCCTTTTTGAGGACCAAACACTCGCGTCGCGCCATTTTCTCCAAGCAACGGATTTCGCACATCGGCCGCGGCGATAATCTTCGGCAACGCCAAAATTTTCGGTTTTTCAATCCGCTTCAGCCCAAACAACTCACTGACCCTGCCGGTTAGCTCGTTGCTGCGTTGATCAAAGAATCGGAACCCAAGAGCGCGCGCCATGCCAAAGCCGCCGTCATTCGTCGCACTGCCGCCGAGGCCAATAATGATTTCGCGCGCGCCATGTCGCGCCGCCTCGAGAAGCATTTCACCGACGCCGAACGTGCCCGCAAGATCGACGTCACGCTCGTTAGGCTGAACACGTCGCATTCCCGCCGCTTCGCTCATTTCCATCACAGCCAGCTTGCGATTGATTGACTCGCCTCCCGGCTCGTCAACCCTCTCGGGCTTTCCCGTCCATGTCGCTCGGCTCCTGCCGGCTCCATTGTCGATGTAGCCGTAGCGACAATCGATCTCGCGACCCAAGGGATCGTGCGCTTTGCATTTCACCCATGAACCTTCGAGCGCATCGCAAATTACTTCCGCCGTTCCCTCGCCGCCGTCGGCCATCGGCACGATGTCGATCTTCGCTTCCGGCAAAACTTCGCGCAGACCAGCGGCGATGTTTTCCGCGACTGCGCGCGCATTCAGCGATCCTTTGAATTTATCGGGCGCGATGAGGATCTTCACGATAGCGATCCAAAACGTTGTAGGGCAGGCGCGTCGCCTGCCGAATTCAAAAGATCGGCAACCGAAGCGGTTGCCCTACAATTTCTGACCTCGACGTTGGACGTTGAGCGTTGGACGTTTTCTTCAGGTTTTTAATTTCCGCTCCAAAATCTCGCCCGCCAACTGCGGATTCGCTTTGCCTTTTGACAACTTCATCACCTGGCCTTTGAGAAAATTAAGAGACGCAGCATTACCGGCCTTGAAATCCGCCGCCGGTTTGGGATTCGACGCAATCACTTGATCGCACAATGCTTCGATCGCGCTCGCGTCGCTCAATTGCTCAATGCCTTTTTCCTTCACAATCGCGGCCGCTCCTCTGCCACTGGCAAACATTTCCACGAAAACTTCCTTGCCTTGTTTGCCGCTGATTTTTCCGCTGTCGATCAAATTGACCAGCTCATCGAGCGCTTCCGGCGGAATCGGACAATCACTGATTGTCCTGTTTGCGCTGCTCAGCGCGCTTTGCAGATCGTTCAGAATCCAGTTCGCGACATTCTTCGGTTTCTTCGCGCCTTTGGCCGCGGTTTCGAAATAGCGTGCAAGATCGAGATCGTCCGCCAGAACACCAGCATCGTATGGACTCACTTTATATTGTTCGACAAAGCGCGCCCGTTTCGCCTTCGGCAATTCGGGAACGCGCGCGCGGGCGTCCACGAGCAACACTTCGCTTTTTACCGGGACCAGATCCGGATCCGGAAAATAGCGATAATCATGCGCCGATTCCTTCGTGCGCATGAGGAAGGTTTCACCGGCCACGTCATCCCAGCCACGCGTTTCCTGTTCGAGTTTTTCGCCGCGCTCCAATGCACCGATTTGCCGCTGAATTTCGTAAGCGAGAGCGCGCCGAACGCCGCTGATCGAGTTCATGTTTTTGATCTCGATCTTCGCGCCGAGCTCCGCCTGCTTTTCGGGTCGCACGGAAACATTGCAGTCGCAGCGCAGTTGTCCTTTCTCCATGTCGGCGTCGCTCACCGCGCCGTAAATCAGGATTTGTTTGAGCGAAGTGAGAAAAGCGAACGCTTCCTCCGGGGAATTGATCTCGGGCTGGGTGACGATCTCCATCAACGGCGTGCCGGCGCGATTGAAATCGATTCCGGTGCTCGACTCGAAGTGGAAACTTTTCGCCACGTCTTCCTCGAGATGGATGCGCACGAGATTTACTTCCTTGTCCGGCGTGGCGATGTTTTTCTGCGCGTCTTTCGGATAAGCGAGATCGTGCAAGGGCACACAGCCGTTCGTGCAAAGCGGCATGTCGTATTGCGAGATTTGGTAATTCTTCGGCATGTCGGGATAAAAATAATTTTTGCGATCGAACTTACAGATTGGCGCGATCTCGCCGCCGAGCATCAACCCGGTGAGCACAGTCATGCGTAGCGCTTCGTGATTCATCACTGGCAGAGCGCCGGGCAAACCGAGGCAGACCGGGCACGTATGCGTGTTCGGATCGGCCCCAAATTCCACCGGACACGCGCAAAACATCTTTGAGCGCGTCTTGAGCTGCACGTGCACTTCGAGGCCGATGGTCGTGATGTAAATCATTTCGGTTCAAATTCCTCGCACAACGTCCACAAAGGTCACAACGAAATCTCGGAGGAGTTTTTATCGTCATCTAATTTGCCATTAATGATTCGCTTGATTCCGTTTTTTAAATGCGCTTCGCCGAAATTAATTAGGAGGCCGAGTTTCAGGCCACTCATTCGCAATTGCGTGAGCACTTGTTTTGCATGCAGCGCAGAAAGTGCTTCAACCGACTTGAGTTCGACAATGACTTTCGAATCAACCAGCAGGTCTGAACGAAAGGCTTCGTCAAAGCGAACTCCGTCATACGTAATCGGCATCGGTTTTTGCCTTTCGACGACTAGTCCTTTCTTTCGCAGCTCGTGCGCAACAACAACTTCATAAACAGATTCAAGCAACCCGGGTCCCAACTTCGTATGCACGACGAAAGCCGCGTCCAAGATTTGTTTGGCAATCTCATTCTCACTCATCCGTTGTGTCCTTTGTGGACTTCGTGTGAGGCTATTGCTGCAGCGCGTAATCGAGCGCCCGCTGCAGGTCGAAATTCTTTATCTGCTTGATGATGGTCGGGTCGTTCAGCACATCGCGGATCTTTTCATTCTGCAAAAGCTCGAAAAGCCGTCCCTGCGCGATCATTTGTGAAATTTCAGGGTCATTGCGTAGCGCGGTGATTTTTGGATGTCCGGTCAAATTACGAGCGCCGGGATATGAAAGAAAACGCTCCGCCTTTTTCGGACTTGAGACCACCTCGCCAACTTTGCCAAGAGCCTCATAAGTTTTTGCCGGAATCATGTCTGTCTTTTTGACGGCGTCGCCGATGACGCCCATTTCGAGCGAATTTTTCAGACGTGCGAGCGAAGTCATCAACGGCGGAAGTTCCCCACTCGACTCACTGAAAAGACGACGCCGGACATCGACAACGTGGAGCGCGCGCGGTTGCGGTAGCGCGCTCACATCTTCCTGCCCGCGCACTCGCGCATCTGCCACCGCGCCGACTGATCTCACGCCGACAACCAGCAGCCAGATGAGAAACGCGCCGAAAAAGAATCCAAGCACGGCGCCGGCTGATCCGTAAAGGAATCGCACGAGGAAGGAATCGTGCTGACGGGTTCGCTTGAACCAAATCGCGCCGAGGCCGTTGATGATTACATAGACCATCAACGCCAGCACCGAGCCGGCCAAGATCGACAACAACGCGTCGGGCATTTTGAAAAACGGGCGGACGATCGGCACCGCGAATTTACCCCCGAAGAACGCGGCGAAATAAGCGGCGATCAGCCCAGCAAGGCGCGCCAATTGCCGCGCAACGCCAAGTCGCCAGCCGCGGAGGACCTCAAACAGGATCAAGAGGACAGCGAATGAGACGAACACCAATTGCCAGAGAGGCGAACCGGCGGCTTGTTGAATTTGGGGATTCAAGCGTTCCGATTAATTGCGCGCTGACGCAATGCGTGATCACACAGCACCAAAGCGGCCATCGCTTCGACGATTGGGACGGCGCGCGGCAGCACGCATGGATCATGACGACCGTGCGCCGCGAGTTCAGTTTCGTCGTGCGATTGCGTTACAGTTTTTTGTTCCCGTGCAATCGTCGCCGTCGGTTTGAACGCGACACGAAAATAAATCTCTTCGCCGTTGCTGATGCCGCCCTGGATGCCGCCGGAATAATTTGTCGATGTACGAACTTTGCCGCCGCGCATTTCAAATGCATCGTTATGTTCCGAGCCGCGCATTCGCGTTGCTGAAAAGCCCGAGCCGATTTCAAAGCCTTTCGTCGCCGGCAAACTCAGCATCGCTTTCGCCAGATCGGCTTCCAGCTTGTCAAAAACTGGTTCGCCAAGCCCCACAGGCGCGTTTCGAATCACGCACTCAATCACTCCGCCCAGAGAATCTCCTTCGCCACGAACTTTTTCGATCAAGCCGATCATTTTTTTCGCCGCCACCGCATCCGGACAACGAACGATGTTTGCATCGACATTTCTCACTTTTACTTTCGACTTGTCGATCTTGGCCACGACTTCGGCGATTTGTGCGACGTAAGCGACGATGTCGATCTTCGGATAAAGTGCGTGCAAAACTTTTCGCGCAACCGTGCCGGCGGCGACGCGCCCGATAGTTTCACGCGCGGAGGCACGTCCACCACCCTGCCAATTTCTGATCCCGTATTTCGCTTCATAAGTGAAGTCGGCGTGTGACGGACGAAACTTTTTTGCAAGATCGACATAATCCTCCGGCCGCGCGTCTTTGTTGCGAACGAGAATCGCGACGGGTGTGCCGAGTGTCTTGCCTTCGAAGACACCGGAGAGAATTTCACAGCGATCTTCTTCTTTGCGCTGCGTCGTAATTTTGCTTTGACCGGGACGCCGCCGATCAAGCTCGCGCTGAATGTCCGCTTCGGAGATGTCGATCTTCGGCGGGCAGCCGTCGATCACGACGCCGATTCCGCCGCCGTGCGATTC
>DMCG01000042.1:0-9518 GCA_003445855.1 Spartobacteria bacterium
ATGAATAAGTATTTCGGCCCTTTGCCGGCAGCCGGAAAAATGATGAGATTTTCCGAAAGAAATTTTGGCTCATGCGCGACCATTGAGCCGTCGAGCTCGATCGTCTGAGCAAAAGGCCGTCCATTTTTGCGCGCGACGAACAAGATTTTGCGCGGTTCTTCATTTGTCGCGATAAGCGCGCCGAAAAGATTCGGCGGAATGCGCCGGCCACGTCCGCTGAGGCACGGCGCGGCCCACGCGATTGTTTCGCCGAGGACATTTTGCCGGCCGAACACAGACGCGAGCCGCGCGGGCAACATCAGCGGCAATTTTACCGGCATATTCAGATTGGCGGGACCATTCAGTTTCTTCAGTGCCAGCCAGATTTTAGCTTTCATTGCGCGCAAGATCTTTGGCGCGAGATAGAGGAACGCACCGATGGCGAGCGCGAAGATTGAGAAGGCGAGGATGGGATTATAATGAATAAGCGCCAACCCGCCGAGCACGGCGAGATCTTCACCAAGACTGAGTGCGATGTTCGAAAAGGGTTCGGGTGATGTGTTGCTGGCCAGTCGTGTGGCCGATTTCGCAGTGTGCGTGACGAGGCTCGTGCCTCCGGCGAGGAGGGCAACGATCACCGTGAGGGTCGGACTCGGATGACCGAGCACCTGGATCGCGAGTAAGGCGCCGCCGATGGGCCGAATCACGGTGTGGACCGCGTCCCAGGCACTGTCGATCCACGGAATTTTATCGGCGAAAAACTCGAGGAAATAAAGGATGCCGGCGACGGTGATGATGACCGGATTGCCCAGCATTTCGAGCGATTGATACGCCGGCGAGAGCGTGATCCAGTGGAAATGAATGGCGAGGCCGGTGGCGAAAACCGTGAGGTAAAGATTAATTCCCGCGAGGCAAGCCAGACCGAGCGCCACGCTGAGAAGGTTGAGTTTTCCCACGCGAAAATTATCTACCCGAGAAAGTTAATGTCACGCGCTGATTGCTGTAGCCACGGCGCTCTGTCGCCGTGTCTGTAAATCACGCTGAGCGAACGCGCCGACAGAGCGGCGCGGCTACAACTTGCGGATTTGCCGCCGGGGACGGCGGCCTCTACAATTCGCGTCATGCTCGATATTCGTCTTGTTCGCGAAAAGCCCGATTTCGTGAAAAGCCGGCTGGCCAAACGCGGCGGAGCCGAGGAGGCGAAGATCGACAATCTCCTGCGAGTTGATGCGGAGCGACGAAAAACTGAGACCGCACTACAGCAACTCAACGCGGAGCGAAATAGGTTGAGTAAAGAAATCGGCGCGAAGCGCGGCCGTGGTGAAGCGACCGGTGAGCTTGAAACGCGTGTGCGAGAGATCGGCGAACAGATTGTCGATCTTGACCGGCACGCGACAACCTTCGACGCACAGCAAAAAAATTTGCTGCTCGAAATTCCAAATTTGCCGCATGAAAACGTGCCAGAGGGAAAAGATCCGAGCGCGAATCGGATCGTGCGCAGTTGGGGCGAAAAGCCGAAGCTAGACGGCCGGATTCTCGATCATGTCGCGCTCGGAGAAAAACTGAAACTCTTCGATCTGGAACGCGCCGCAAAATTGAGCGGCAGCGGATTCATCTGTTTCACCGGCGCGGGCGCGAAGCTGGAGCGGGCATTGATTAATTTCATGCTCGATCTGCACACGCGCGAGCATGGTTACGTCGAGGTCAGCCCGCCGTTTCTGGTGAGGCGCGATTGCATGATCGGGACGACGCAATTGCCCAAATTCGAGCCCGACATGTATGGCCTCGAAGAGAACCAGCTTTTTCTCGCGCCGACTGCGGAGGTGCCGCTGACAAATTTGTATCGCGAAGAAATTCTCACGATTGTCGATCTTCCGAAAAAACTTGTCGCCTATACGCCTTGTTTTCGCCGTGAGGCGGGCTCAGCCGGTCACCAGACGCGGGGGATCATCCGCGTGCACCAGTTCGACAAAGTGGAACTGGTGAAAATCACGACAGCGGAAAAATCTTATGACGAGCTCGAGACGTTAGCGGCGGACGCAGAGCGAGTTTTGCAATTGCTCGGTCTGCATTATCGCATCGTCGAACTTTGCACGGGTGATTTGGGCTTCGGTTCCGCCAAGACATACGACATCGAGGTCTGGTCGCCGGGGCAGAATGGTTACCTCGAAGTCTCGAGTTGTTCGAATTTCGAAGATTTCCAGGCGCGCCGGATGGATCTTCGCTACAAGGATGCCGATGGGAAAAATCGGTTCTGCCACACGCTGAATGGGTCGGGCCTGGCGCTGCCGAGATTGTTTGCCGCGTTGATTGAGAGTGGGCAACAGGCGGACGGCTCGATTCGTTTGCCGGAAATACTTTTGCCTTATTTCGGCGCGAGCGAGATTCGGTAGGGCGAGAATGGAGCGAGCCGGGAGGCCGCGACATGGACGGGAAGCCCGAAAGAGTGAGGGAGCGGGAGCGAGCGAATCACTCTGTCGAGCCGACCAATTCGACGGCTCTGCGGAGCGTCGCCCTACCGAAAGATCGACATTGGCGGTTAAGCGCTCGGCTCCGTGAAAAGATCGAGCTGCGATCGATTTTGCTCCGACAATGCTTTCTCGGCTTCCGAGGGCAGGAGCAATTGGAAGCCGAGGCGCTGGGCGAGACGCTGCGCGGTTTCGGGCGCGAATCCTTCGAAGTGATTACTCACAAAGGTCCAAACGTTGCGGACCTCGGCGAGATGGCGCTCGATTTTGAGCGACCAGCTTTCCAGAGCGGCCTCGCGTTTCCAAAGAAGTTTATCGTATCGATGAACGAATAAGCCGTCGCGATCGTACTTGGTCGCATAATCGCCGAGGAGACGCAGATAGAGAAAATCGGTCGTGCGCGGCAGGAATTCGAAGGGCGCCAGATTTCTTTCATTAAGCGCGCTGGTGTCGGCCCAGACCCAGCAAATGCGATGTTTTTCCAAAAGGCGAATGATTTGCGGCCGATGCCACCCGGCGTGGCGAAACTCGATGGCGAAACGAAAATCGCGCGGTAATTGCATCAGAAAATTGCGCAGAGCGGTCCGGCCGTCTTTCGGCGCGAAGGAAGGCGGCAGCTGAATGAGAATGACCTGCAACTTGGGCGCGAGCGGCTCGATTGCGCGAAGGAAGGAATTTAGCGCGGCAGTGCAATCGCGCAGTCGGCAGGCATGTGTGATTTCGCGGGGAAGCTTGCAGGCAAAACGAAATGCGGCAGGCGTCGCCTCGATCCAGCGGCGCACGGTGTTTTCCGCCGGAGCGCTGTAAAATGTGGAGTCGACCTCAACGGCGGGAAAATAGCGCGCGTAAAAGGCAAGCCAGTGGGACTCTGGCAAGTCCGGTGGATAAAAGGCCCCGCGCCACTCATCGAAACTCCACGCGCACGCACCGATGCGAATTTTCTGCTGATCGGTCAGGTTCAAGAGATGAAACGATAGTCGAAATCGCGCGGCGCGAAAAGATGTCGATGTAACAAGATGTCGATCTAACAATAGTCAGTGGTGGACTGGCGCGGGCTGGCCAACTTGACGGAGCCGATAACTTAACTACCCTGCCAGACCCCATGGATTTCCGAGTTCGCACGTTTTTTTTCGTCGTCATGGCCGGTCTTGCTTATCCCGAACTGAGCACCGCTTCGGTGATCTTTAAGCCGGGTGAAAAAGTCAAGTACGTGGCGCCGGGCGAGGAAGAGATGAATGGCAATGCGGAGGAACTTTTTCACATCGGGCAGGCCGCGGAAAAAGAGGGGAACTTGAAACGAGCGATTCGGGCGTACAAGTCCCTGGTGCGGCGCCATCCCAAGGATGCGCTTGCGCCGGGAGCGCTTTTTCGCGCGGCGGAACTCGAGGAACAACGGCACAATTTTATTCCGGCGGCGGAGCTGTTTCGCGTGGTGGTGGAAAGATATCCGAGCAGCCCGCACTTCGACGAAGCAATCGAAGCGCAATTCCGGATCGGTGAAATCTATCTCGGAGGCAAGAAATTGAAGCTTCTCGGCATTCCATTTGGATCGTCGATTGACCGAGCGGTGGAGATTTTCGCCGCCGTTGTCCGGACGGCGCCGTACGGAAAGTACACGGCGCGAGCGCAGTTTGACATTGGATTGGCACGAGAGAAGCAAGGTGCGAATGATGCGGCGATCGAGGCTTACCAGGCGGTGGTCGACAAGTTTCCGAAAGAACCGGTCGCGGTCGATGCACAATATCAGATCGGTTACATCTGGCTCACGGCGGCGCGCTCAGGGACGAAAGATGTAGCCGCCACGACCAATGCCAGAACCGCCTTTCAGGATTTTCTTTTCCGCCATCCAAACAGCGAGAAAACCGCGCAGGCGCGGTCGAATCTGCAAATGCTGGAGCGCAAGCAGACGGCAACCTCGTTTCAGGTCGCGAAGTTTTATGACAAGCAGAAGAATTATCGCGCCGCGGTCATCTATTATAACGAAGTGATCCGTCAGGAGCCGGGTTCGACGGAGAGCGACCGGGCAAAGAAAAGGATTGACCAATTGCGTGGGAAGTTAGGCGACGCGGCACTGCAGCCGGCGTTTGCGGTGGCCGAGGCCGAAAAGAAAAAGGCGGGCACACATGAAGGGCAAACGGCGAAAAGCGAGTCGACCATGCGCAGCTCGCCGAATAGCGATATGCCGTTGCCGTCACCGGAGACCGATTTATCACTGCCGCCGCCGGCTTCTCTCACGCCCGACACGACAACTGCTCCCGAGCCTCCAGACGCCCCGGCAGAGAGTGCAACGCCGGAGAGGTCTTCGACACCGGAAGCATCGGCTTCTCCCGAAGCGACCGCTTCACCCGCGCCGTGAAAGCTTTATTCACGGTAGCACTTGGCTGTTTGTGCTTAAGCGGTTGCCTCGGCTATCACATCGGGCCAGTCAAACCATATTATCTCCGCGACGTTCACACGCTCGCTGTTCCTACTTTCGAGAACCAGACTCTCTTGCCTCGTATCGAAGTCCTGGTGACGAACACGGTAATCAAGCAGTTTCAACAAGACGGGACGTTCCAGATCGTAGGTAACGAAGATGCGGATGCCACCTTAAAAGCTGAAATCATGCGCATCGATCGTTCCCCCTCGCGCTCGGTACGCGGGAACGTGCTCGCAACGACTGAATTTACTCTGGCTATGCATGTGAAATACACTCTGATCGGACGGGACGGGAACCCGATCTCACCGCCGGGTGAAGCCGTCGGAACGACCAGTTTTTTTGTCGGTACGGACGTGACTACCGACGAAAGACAAGCCCTGCCGCTTGCCACGCAAGAACTTGCCACGCGCCTGGTCAGCCAGTTGAGCGAAGGTTGGTGACCCGCAATGAAAGGTGAAGAAAAACTTTGGTCGATTCTTAATGACAAGCTGGACACTCTGCGTGCCGGCAATCGGCTGCCGGAAGCGATCCGTGTCGCGGAAACGGCTCTCGATCTTGCCAAACGCACCTTCGCTGAGGATGAGAGTTCACTCGCGTTAAGCTATGAAAAACTAGGGCAGCTTCTTGATCAGCACGGCGATCGCGCCGCCGCAAAGACATATCTTCTCAAAGCACATGCGATCCTTGATAAAGCAAAACCGCTCGACCAACGTGCTCTTTTCCGCTCAGCGCGGCGACTTGCCTTTTTGTGCGATAATCTGGGCCTGTCCGAAGAAGCGATCCGTTTTTACGAGAAAGCGATTGCGGCCGGCACCCAGCTGGAAGATCTGCCCTACTCGGACCTCGGCACCATGTTGAACAATGTTGCCCTTATTTTCCGAAAGTCAGGACGCCAAAAGGCGGCGGAGCCGTATTATTTGCACGCGCTGCAGATTTATGAGAAGCAACTCGGCCCCGACCATGCGGATGTAGCCGCTGTGCTCAATAATCTGGCCGTCTTTTACACGAACGAGCGTCGCTACGCCGAGGCGGAGAAAATACATCTTCGCGCCCTGGCCATTCGGGAAAAGGTCCACCCCCCAACTCATCCGGACATTGCGCAATCAAAATGCAACCTTGCGGTCGTGTATCACTCGCGCGGCGATTATCCGAAGGCGGAGGAACTCTATCGCGCCTCGCTGAAGAGCTGGGAAGAAGCGACGGAAAAACCGCCCGAAGATTACGAGATTGTCGCGTCGAACTACGCCGACTTGCTGCGTTCGCTCGGCAAGGCACGCAAAGCCCATCAACTGGAAGTTCGCGCGCGCAAGAAACGCCTGGGCTGATCCAACGCAAGATCGACATCGTGCGTTTGGCCTTGCGGCTCTTCCGCGCGTGCGCAATTTAGGAGCCGCTGCTTACTGCTCGCGTGGCGCAATTGGTAGACGCGTACGGCTCAGGACCGTATGGGGCAACCCGTGGAGGTTCGAGTCCTCTCGCGAGCACTTCGACTATCCGACTACTTTGTCTTCCCAGCGGCTCTCCTTCTTGCCGCCCATCGAGCTTTCATTAATTGCGAAAGCCTCTTCCGTCCAGCAGCGGTGATTCCGCTTTTTTTCTTGCGAGTAGTAATGCCGTCGGTTTTTTTGCCGCCCTTCTGTCTGGCCCAGCGTGCTCGGGCGGCCGCGGCTAACTTGGCACGGGTCGCCGCAGACATTCGTCGTCTGCCGGTGTTGGACGTTGAACTTGCTGATGTACTGCCCAAAAGTGAAGCAAGGCGTCTTTCCAGAGTATCGATTTGCCGACGCACCGACACGGCTTGTTCCAAAGATCTAAGAGATAAGTCCATACGCCGTCTCATAGCTGGTGTTGAATAGGATGGCAAACAACTTTTTGAGTATTTGAACGTTGGACGTTCGATGCCGACCAAGCGGTTGGCGGCGCTGCCATCACGGATGCTGGCCGGTTTCTTGCTTATTGAATGGGGAACCGATGAAAATTTCTGTAGTCATCCCGTGCTATCACAAGAAAGACGCGATCGAAGAAATGGTCGCTGGTGTTCGTGCCGCGCCTGTTCGCGATCTCAGGTTCAGATTCGAACCGATTTTCGCGAAGCTCGAGCTGCTTTCGCCGTCTTCCTAAAATGGAGTGGTGCCGCCGCGTTCGTGCCGTCGCGCACATTTCGCTTTGGGCGGGTTTGATCGCGTCGCTTCTGGGTGTCAGTCTGCCGAAGATTTTTCGCGGCGCTTCCAAATATTCAATCCATTTTGTCGGTCCGTTTCACTCGAGCAACATCTTTCTCCATTTCGCTACCGGCGCGACCGACACATCGGAGCGATTAATCGCATTGTTCGATTCGCTGGCTTCCGCCAAACCAATCTTGATCTTCGAGCGCGGCGACGACCCACGGAGTACCCTTCTCGGGATGATGACAGCTTATCTGGCATGGCCGCATCCCGTCCGGATCTTCGACATGGCACGTGCTGGCTCGGGAAGTGATCTTAATGCAACCGATTTCGTCACGGCAGCAGCGATTGTTTTTTGTTGTGTTAACCGTCCCCAGTGGCTGCCTCCGGGCGAGCACTTCGGTGAAGCGCTGGAGGTTGTGCCCATGCCGCAAGTTGCGAAACGATGAACGTCATCGCACTTCTTGCCGCGTTCGCGACAATTCTCAGCGCGGGCTTCGGCGCGCTCCTTTTGCTCATGCCTGACTCAAGGCGCGGGAATTTCGCCGAGCAGTTCGCGCTATCGTGGCTCTGCGGAACCGGCATCGTCTCTTTGTTCCTATGGACGTTCGGTTTTTTCGTTCGCGGAGCGCTTCTGGCGGGATTCATCGCCATTGTGTGTATTGCTCTTCCACTTACTGCTTGGAAACTGACCGGCCAATCCGCCATTCATTTTCAATCTGTGCGATGGTTGCGCCCGATTGAGTTCTTGCTCGCGGCACTTCTCGCTCTTGAAATCGCGCTGATCTTTTACCTGGCTTACGTCCACACCCTTGGATGGGACGGACTGTGGAATTGGGAAATCAAAGCGCGTTACGCGTACTCGAACGGCGGCGTCCTGCCCGTGGCATATTTTCAGAGCGAAGGCCGCTCTTTCAGTCATCCTGCGTATCCGCTTGCTATTCCTTTCACCGAGCTCTGGCTGTACCTTTGGCTCGGCGAAGCCAATCAATTCTGGGCAAAAACAATTTTTCCGATGTTCTACGCCGCCGGCGCCATACTGCTTGCGGCCCTTAGCGCGCGTCTCACCGGCAGGACCTGGATCGGTCTAATTGCCGCGAGCCTGCTGTTTTTCGTTCCACAGATCGCGACTGAGGGTGGAAGTGCAATTGTCGGTTACGCGGATTTTCCGTTGAGCGTCTTTTACCTTGCCACAATTGGATATTTGTTGTGCGCGTGCCGAAGCGACGACGAGCATTCTTTTCGCATTTATGCCGTGTGCCTCGCGCTGCTGCCGTGGGTGAAACTTGAGGGCATGATCTTGTGGTTTATCGCCGCTCTCTGCGGAGCGCTCGTGATTTGGCGCAAAAAAAAATCTCCGGTGCATCTTTTCGCACTGCTGCCCGGCTTGTTCGTGATCATCGCGTGGCATTTGTATCTCTCGCAAATGCATGTCGTTTCATCCTCCGATTTTCTGCCAGTCAGCTTCGCCACATTCCAGGCAAATATTCACCGCCTCGGCCCGATTCTCTCCGCGTTTTTTTCCGAAGTCGCGGACACAAAGACTTGGAGTTTGTTCTGGCTGCTGGTCGCAATCGGCAGCGGCTATTTTGTGCAGCGTTATCGCGACGCACGTTCTCTCGTATTCTTTATCGCAGTCCTGGGACCGATCGGCATCTACGCCTTCATTTACATTTTCAGTAACTGGCCGGACTACCTCAAACACGTCGATCTCTCCGTCAGCCGGCTTTTGATGCACGTCGCGCCGCTCTCTTGCCTCACCGTTTCAGTTGCGCTCGCTGCGCGTTGGCCACAACCGGCCCGATCGCCCCATCTCAACCCCGCGACTTGCGAAAGCGCGGATCGTGAGCGAACACCGGACGTTGAGTTCGCCCGAACAAAACGCGCATGATCCCACCGCTGTCCGTCGGATGTTCGGCTCGATCGCGGCGCGCTACGATCTTGCCAATCACATCTTAAGTTGCGGCTTCGATTTTTATTGGCGAAAACGCGCCGCCGAAATCGTCGCGCACTGGCGCCCAAATAAGATTGTCGATCTTGCCACCGGGACGGGCGATCTGGCATTCGCCATTACGAAAAAATCGCCTGCCGCCGAAATCGTCGGCATCGATTTTTCGGAGGATATGCTGGCGATTGCGCGCCGGAAAGGATTGCGTAAAACCATCGTGGCCGATGCGATGCGGCTGCCGTTCGCGGATGCTTCATTCGATTGCGTTACCGTTGCGTTCGGTTTGCGCAACATGGAAGACTGGGACGCTGCGCTGCGCGAAATGTCGCGTGTTCTCCAGACAAACGGTCACTTGCTCATCCTCGAGTTTTCCTTGCCGCGATTGTCGATCTTGCGCGCGGTTTATCGTTTCTATTTGCATCGCTGTCTGCCATTTCTCGGATCTTTTCTCACCCGAAAAAAAACCGCCTATCATTATCTTGGCGATTCAATCGAAGAATTTCCGAGCGACGATGCAATGCGTCGCATGCTCGAAGCGA
>DMCG01000042.1:9922-10459 GCA_003445855.1 Spartobacteria bacterium
CTCTCTGAGCCGCGTATCCCATATTCACACGCGCAACGCGCGCCTCAGAGAGGCGCGGCTACAAAAGAATGGCTAGGGCGTCGGCACCGCCACTGGCGAGGTCGTGACATTCGTGCCCGGTGCAGGCGATGGCGATGGGGAAGATTGACTGACGAGCGGCAGCTTGAACGCATTCAAATCCGGAGTGCTGAGGACAAATGTGCCTTCATGCTCATCCGCGCGCGCAAACCACATCCCATCGCCGGCTGCTCCGCCGATTGTCAATTTGTGCAAGGCTTTATCGTCGGGTGAAGTCGTGAAGGTGGCGACGAGCTGCGGCTTCTCGAACGCATGTGGCGGCGTGGCCGCGCCCACCCAGCGCACCGCGTGCAACATCGACAATGTATTGAGCAGCGACTGCACGTTTACCTGATCGATCGCGCCGCTCCCTTTCAGCCATGTCCACTGGTTGTTTGCGCCGCGTACGAGCGACAGCTCTTTGTCAGTCACAACGCTGAAACGATGGATTTGTTCCGGCTTGAATTTGAAGATGGCGAG
>DMCG01000042.1:10734-14857 GCA_003445855.1 Spartobacteria bacterium
GGTGAAAATTTGATCGAGTAATCCGCCGCGCACCGCCACGATGAACGGCTCATCGCCGAGGCGCGCGTAGACATTGTTGCCATCCACTTTTCCGAACGCGATCGTGGCGAAGGGGCGCTCGCCCGCTTTGGTTTCAGCCGTGTTCGCGGATGCAAACGAACTGAAAGTCAATTGCAACTGCGGCGCATCCAGACCGTATTTCGGTAAAGCGGATGCAACATCTTCCACAAATTTCGCCACTTGCTCGCTTTGCAATGTGTCGATCAAGCGGTGGACTTCGCTCGAATTAGCCGGTTCGTTATTGCGGCTGGCGATTGTCCAGTTTTCTTGTTTGCGGGCGAGAACCGTTTTGCCTTTGCCCGGCGCATCGATCGTCATCCGGTCGAGAATGTTTGTGTCGATGCGAACAAGATGCCGGTCACGCACATCATTCGGCCTGGTATTGAGAACCTCTTCGGTTTTCTTCGGGAGCGTGTAAACAAAAGCGCGCGGAGAGAAGCGGACGTAGACTTGATCCTTTTCTTTTTCCGGCACGGCACCGATCTGGAGCATCTGGCCTTGCTTGTCGTCCTGAGTGAAGAGCGTGATCGATCCGCGCGGCTCGGCCAGGCCATATGGATGCAGATCGCCGCGATCGTCGGCCACGAACTGTTGAATGTGCGCTGTCGTGACTTGCGCGATCAAATCGCCGATCTTTTGATCGTCGCCGCGCGCGCGCAGCGGCTTTACGATTTCCCAATGATCGCCTTTCTTCTGCAGCTCCATCTCACCGGCGGCGGTCTTCAGCACGACCCGCGAAACTTGCGCGGTGATTAAGTCGGTCAATTTTTTGTCGCGAAATTCCTCCGGCTTTTTCCCGATGTCCTTCTTGATGGATTGCGCGGCGAGAAATGTTTCCTTCGAATTTTCGAAGCGGACATACATTTTGCCTTCGAGCGCCGCGTCTTTGCCGAACAAAATTTCCGGCGGCGCATCCTGCCCGAGCAATTTCAACCGCAGCTTCGGCTTGCTTAGGCCGTATTCATTCAGCTTGTTTTTATCGGCTTCTATTTGTTTGGCCGGGATCGTCGCGTCTTTCTGCCAGCTTTCGAGATCGAAGAGAAGATTCTCGATCACGGAATTATCGGCCTGGTCCTTGATCGGCGTTTCCAGCCGCCATTTATTGTCGCGGCGGCGCATGTCGATCTTATCATCGCCATTTTGAATCACGATCCCGTCGATCTTTTCGCGGTTGAAATTGACGACATTTTGGGCCTGACGTTTTGCTTCTTCGGTATTCGGGCGCTTGCTTTCGTAGAATTTGATGTAGACGGCCAGGGCGAGTGCAATCGTCAGCAAAACGAGCGTTGTCTTCCATTTCATAAGGCGATTAAAGGATCAGGCGCGGCGCCGCCACCACACCGCGGCGCCGATGACCGCTGGAATGAGCGGCATCAGCACAAGGATCAGCCAGCGAACATGGCTCAATGCACTTTCCGTGAGAGTGAAGGTAAGTGTCTTGGGAATTTTTGGCGAGATACCGATGAGCTGTTCGCGACTGAGCAGCCAGTTCACGCTGCCGGAGATGAAATCGAGCGCCTGTTGGTCCTGCGTGAGCGCGTTGTCTTGAATGAACGTCGAGTTGCTTACCACCACCATGCGCGACGAATCGACCTGCACGCGCTCGTCCGCGCTGCCACCTTTTTCAATCGACACGGCGATCGTTAACGGAGTGCCAGGATTCCGCGTGGCGTCGGCCTGAAGTTTAGCCTGATCGCTCGTGTTGTAATCCGTCTCGGCGAAATAACCTTTCTCCGCCTGAGCCAGCGGCTCCAGCCGAACGTTAGCGGCACGCACGCGTTCCGGTTCGAGCGTGAGCGATGAGGTTCCGCCAAAAAACAACGCGCGCACGTCAGCCAGCCGTTTTGTGATTGGGCTGCCGCTCAAAAAATGCGCTTGCACATCGCGCGTGAGCGCGACCTCCTGAATTCCCGTCCGCAAAAAAACCATCAACCGGTCGTCGTTCACCTTCAGGCCGAGCTCGCTCAGAAATGCGTTTAGCTTCGATGTCTTCGCTCCAGGATCGAGGAGCAGCAGAACGCGTCCCTGCTTTTCCCAGAAATCACGCAGCAATTTCATTTCCCGATCGGAGAAATCGTACTGTGGCCCAGCGATCACGATCGCCTTCAAGTCGGGCGGAATCGCGCCGACGTCGAAAAGATTCAACTCCTGGAACTTGATGTTTTCATTTTCGATGAATGTTTTTAGCACCGAGATCGAAGTGTTTCCGGAAATCGGCGCTTCCTTGTGTCCGAGCACGTAACCGAGAGTGTTCTTTTTGCCTTCGACCAAATCCATCATCGCAACGGTGACGGCTTGTTCGCCTTTGAAGGCCGTGACGCGTGGGCCTTCGCCGAAGGCCATTCCGCTTTGATCGACATCGGCCATTTCGGAGGCTTTCACTGTTTTATTGCGCCCGCTGTAATCGATCACGAGCAGACTTTCGTCGCTGACCACCTTGTATTTGTCGAACATCTCTTTAGCGCGCGAAAGATTGCGCTCCGGATCGATGTTCTCGATGTCGATCTTACCTTTGGCCGCGTATTGATATTCAGTCAGCAGGTTCTGCACGTCCCCGGTGATCGGTGTGTTCGGCGCAAAGAAAACAGTGATGCGCATTTTGCCTTTGATCGTGTCGAGGAAGCGCTTCGTTTTATCGGAGAGCGCGTATTTTTGGTCGCGCGAAAAATCCCAGCGTTTGTAATGCTTGAAGCCGAGCGAATTCACCATCGCGGCGAGAAACAGAACGAGCACGACTTGAAGGAGAACGCTCACCCCGATCTGGACGCGGTGAATTTTTTTCGGCGGGGGTTGCTGCATCTCTTCGGCCATTGTCACAGTCTCCACTTGCGCGATTGGAATGCCTGATGGGTAAGCGCCAACATCACCACGGTCATGCTCAGATAGAGAACCACCGGCCGCGTATCGATCACACCGCGCGAGAACGTGCCCATGTGCTCAAGGGCGGAGAAATAACCGAGTAAGTCGCGCGTCGACGAACTGACGTCGAGCAGAATGAATTGAACGAGTCCGAGAAAAAATAACAACGTGATCGCACAAAAGGAAATGATCGCGGCGATGATTTGGTTTTTCGTCACGACCGAGGCAAGACATCCGACCGAGAGGTAAAACATCCCCACGAGCAAGAGCATTAAATAAGAGCCCCAATAGGCGCCGCTCGACCCGGCCGCTGGATGACCAGTGGTGTATTGAAAAATTCCAAAATAAAACGCCGTCGGAACCCAAAGAATTATATAGAAAACAAGCGCACCGAAAAATTTTGAAAGAACAACCTGCCAGTCCCGCACCGGGGCGGTCATGAGCGGCTCAATCGTGCCGAGCTTAAATTCCTCCGCGAACAGGCGCATCGTGATCAGCGGAAAAATCAAAACGAACGCAAACCAGAAGAACACGGAATTGAAAAACGCTTCCTGGGCCGAGTACGGCACTGGCCGCTGGTTCATGAACGAGATCTGGAAATAAAAATCGACCCCGCTCACGAGCAGGAAAAAAACGAGGACGATGTAGGCGATGGGCGAGTAAAAATAACTCTGCACTTCGCGCGACAGGAGAGTGTAAAATTTTCTCATACTTGTTAGATCGACAATCGCTACACTTCGTCTGCGTGCGTGATCTCGACGAACACGTCTTCAAGCGTCGCGCGGCGTTGCGTCAGCTCGCGCACCGTCCAACGCCGCGTGGTCGCAAGCCGAAAAACTTCTTCACGCACGTCGGCGCCGGATTCGACGCGCAACGAAAAGACGTTCCACTCCCCATCGACATCCGTCGTGACATCGCGCACAGCCGAAATTCTCTTTAGTTCTTCGGCGCCATTATCTTTTCCCACTTTTGCCTCGAGCACGACACCGCCGGCCTGGCGGAGTTGGCCGAGCAAGTTTTCCGGTGTGTCGCATGCTTCGATTCGCCCCTTGTGAATGATGATGACGCGGCTGCATGTCATTTCGACTTCCGGGAGTATGTGCGTCGAAAGCAAAATGGTGTGCTGCCGTCCGAGGTTTTTGATCAGCTCGCGCACCTGCCGGATTTGATTAGGGTCGAGGCCGATCGTTGGTTCGTCGAGAAT
>DMCG01000042.1:15129-19280 GCA_003445855.1 Spartobacteria bacterium
TAACCTTTGGAAAGCGCGCCGATTAATTTTTTCTCCACGTCTTTCACGCCGCAAAGTTCCTTCACATCGCCCACCCGTTCCGCAATGCGACGATGCGGAACGCCTTTGAGCGCGGCGCGGTAATCGAGATACTCGGTCACGCGCATGTCGTTGTAGAGCGGCACATGCTCCGGCATGTAACCGAGATGAGTGCGCGCTTGCAGCGATTGCTCAAAAATATCGAATCCCGCAATTGAAGCGCGACCGGAGGTGGCGGGCATGAAACCGGCCAGAATTCGCATTGTGGTTGTTTTACCGGCGCCGTTCGGGCCGAGAAATCCCATGATTTCACCTTGGCCGACCTCGAAATTCAGATCGCGAATCGCGGTCTGTCCGGCGTAGCGCTTCGTAAGATTTTCGACTTTAATCATGGCGAATCATTTCATCAGACAATCTAACTGCCAGCGCGTTGCCAAAATTTTCTCAATTGCTCAACGCGCGGCCAAAGTAACCGTTTCGACCCGTTGTCCCTCTGCGTCGGTCCGCACCACGCCCACGGTAAAGTCCACGCTCGTCCCGCTCCGCGCGGCCCCAAGCAAGTTCTCCACCTGTCGCATGGAATTAACATCCTGTTTGCCGACGCGATAAATAACGAGGCCGCGCTCAATCCCCGCTTGATCGGCGGGGCTGTCCGGTTCGACTGCGCTGATGAGAACACCGTGGCCTCGAGCATAACCGAGCGCATCGGTCAATTCCTCGCTCAAATCCTGCAATTGCATGCCGAAAAGTCGCTCCGCCAACGATGTCGATGTTTCATTCGGCGCCAGTTGTTTATTCGACTCCGGTTGCTTCTGCGCGACTTTCTTGAACTGGGCAACGCTGTCGCGCACGACTTCCGCTGGAATGGCGAAGCCGAGTCCTTGCGTGGGGATGCCTTGCGGAGTGAAAGCCATTTTGGCCGAACTGATGCCGACCAGCCGCGCGGAAAGATCAATGACCGGGCCGCCGCTGTTACCGGGATTGATGGCCGCATCCGTTTGCACCAAATTTTTGTATTCGATGTTGTCGATGGTGATATCGCGTTTTGTGGCGCTGAGAACGCCGCGGCTGATCGAGCTGCCGTAACCGACTGCGTTGCCCACCACAATAACCGTTTCACCGAGCAAGTTGGGCGAAATATTGTCGAGACTAATAAATGGGAAGGCAGCTTTGGCGTCAATTTTAATGAAAGCCAGGTCCGTTTTGTCATCGCCCGTGATGTAATGCGCGTTGTAAGTCTTGCCGTCGTTCGTCGTCACCTGAATTTTCAAATCCGCGGCGCGCTCGACCACATGCTGGTTGGTCACAATGTATCCCGCGGGATCGACAATGAAGCCTGAGCCAAGGCTTTGCAGCGTCTGGCGAATCTCGCGGGGACGGCTCCGATAGTTGCCGAAAAATTGCGCGTAGAAATCTTCGAATGGATCGCGCACCGTTCGCCGCACGACGCGCTCGGTGTTGATGTTGACCACCGCCGGCAAAACTTTTGCCAGCGCCAGGACCGCCGGCTCGGTCGCCGGATCGGCCTGCGCAAATGAAGATGTCGATCTTGCCACTGGCAGAAGGATGCAACTCGCGATCATCAATCGCGGGAGCACTTTGCCGGCTTGATCGAACCGAAACATTTTCAACCCTTTTTCAATTGTTCGGCGATCTCTTTTGGCAACAGCTCGTGTAGTTTGGGGTAAGCCTCGCCGATTCGAATCAAATCGAGCTCGTCCTTTTTGCGTTTGCTTAACCTTCTCTCGCGATCGCTCCAGGCCCAAATCTTTCCCTGCAGGACATCTTCGAGACTTGCAACAGGGACATCTTGGCCAAGGACTGCTCTCAATTGCGCTCTGGAACTAAAGTTTTGGTAGCGCGGATCACGGATAAAATTTATTTGCAACATGCTGGTGGAACACGCTGTCTGAGCGCGTTGCCAAATTAATGACGCCGCCAGCGCGATATTCTCAGCATCGAATCCGGAGGTTTCGGTCCAACTCGCATCTACGACAAGATCGACATCGATAATGTAGACTGGTTCGACATAGCAATTGACCGCGAGCCCGCCGATCAAACACCACGGCCCGTTCCGGTTTAATATCGCGGCGACGTCCGCGAAATCGCTCGCGCCACCGTTTGTAACCGATTCATAGACTTCAGCCGCGGTCATAATGCGCTGCAAGTAACGGAACACTCTTTGCACTGTCAACTTGCCGCTCGATCTAAAGGTTGCAGATTAATCCTGCAATGCGCACTTCAATCGCCGCTCGTGCAAATCTCGACCTGATCGAGGAGAATTACCACCGCTGGCGTCAGAACCCGGAAACGGTCGATTCGGGGTGGTCGGCGTTTTTCGAAGGGTTCGAGCTCGGCATCTTGCCCCAGCGAAACGGCGCTGCCGCGGCTGCTGCGCCGCGCGCGGAGGTTCGCGAAGGTCAGCTGCAAACGCGCGCCGACGGGCTGGTTTATGCGTACCGTACGCTTGGGCACACGATCGCGCGTGTTAATCCGTTGGCGGATAAGCGTCCGGAAAATCCGCTGCTGACGCTGCGCGAGTTAGGTTTCAGCGAAAAAGATCTCGATCTTCGCATTTCTTCGAAATTCTTTTCCAACAATCGGCAAATGACGTTGCGCGAGATGATCGCCGGGCTGGAAAGAATTTATGCCGACACGATCGGCGCCGAATTCATGCACATCCAAAACACGCGCATGCGTAACTGGGTGCTGCATCGGCTCGAATCGCGGCCGAACAAACGCGAAACACCGAGAAATGTTCAAATCGCTTTGTTGCGTGCGTTGTTAGAAGCGGAGTCGTTCGAAATCTTTTTGCACTCGCGTTACGTGGGGCAAAAACGTTTTTCGCTGCAAGGGGCAGAGTCGCTCATGGTGATCTTGGACACCATCCTGCATAAGTGCCAGGGCAGCGGCATCGAGGAAATTTGCATGGGGATGACGCATCGCGGGCGGCTCAATGTGCTGGCGAACTTCTTGAGGAAATCACTCAAAGTGATCTTTACGGAGTTCACAGAGAATTACATTCCAGAGCTGGTTGGCGGCGATGGTGACGTAAAATATCACCTTGGTTACCGCACGGTGCGGAAGCTCGGATCGGGCGCGGAAGTGGAGATTCGTCTTTCGGCGAATCCGAGCCACCTCGAAGCGGTCGATCCGGTGGTCGAAGGAACCGCTCGAGCTCGGCAGCGCATTCGCGGCGACACCGAACATCGCCGTAAAGTTTTGCCATTGTTGATTCACGGCGATGCGGCATTCGCGGGGCAGGGGATTGTGGCCGAAACATTAAACATGTCGCAGCTTCACGGCTACGGCACCGGCGGAACCGTGCATGCGGTCGTCAACAACCAGATCGGCTTCACCACGCTGCCGGAAGATGCGCGCTCGTCGATGTATTGCACCGACATCGCCAAGATGATTGAGGTGCCGATTTTCCATGTGAACGGCGATGATCCGCTCGCTGTCATGTTCGTCAGCCAGTTGGCGCTGGATTTTCGTCAGGAATTCGGGCGCGACGTCGTGATCGACCTGTATTGTTATCGCAAATATGGCCATCAGGAAGTGGATGAGCCGTCGTTCACTCAACCTGATCTTTACGCGAAGATCGACAAGCGCCCTTCGGTAACCCAGCTCTACAAACGTGAACTGCTCGACGCGGGCACGCTCAGCCCGGACGACGCCGCCTCGCTTGAAACTGAATTTGAGCTGCGCCTCGAGATGACGCTGGAGGAAGTAAAAGCGGTGGAAAAAGAAAAGGCCGGCGAGCAGGCCAAGTTCAAAGAATCAACCGCGGTTTTCCAGCCGGAATACACCAGCTCATCTGCATCGACCGCCATCAGCCCGAAAACGCTCGCGAAAATCGTCGATGGCCTCACGCGCGTGCCGGAGGATTTCAACATTCTTCCGAAAGTGAAACGGATGCTGATCGATCGCCGCCGCCAAATGTTCGAAGCGGGTGGTCCGTACGATTGGGGTTTTGCGGAAGCGCTCGCTTTCGGATCGCTTCTTTTGGAAGGGACGCCGGTGCGATTGTCGGGCCAGGACAGCCGCCGCGGGACCTTTGGACACCGGCATGCCGTCCTTTACGACGCGAAAACAGGAGAGCCGTACATTCCGCTTTTGCATCTCGCACCGAA
>DMCG01000198.1:0-3333 GCA_003445855.1 Spartobacteria bacterium
CGATTCATCAAGATGCGCGCGGACTTTTCCTCGATCGCGATCAAATCCGGCGCGATGCCGTGCGTGCAATAAACATCCTGGATGAGCTGCACGAACTCATCGTGCGTGATTGTTCCCTGATATTTTTCCAGCACGCTCCACCTGGGATGCGCGCCGAGAATTCCAAGATTGTCCGTGGCCTGGCCGCTTAGTGGAAAGATCGACAAGCAGAGCGCCAGCACCGCGACCCGCATCTGCACTCCCCTGCGACGAAACATCGACAATTGGATTTCGCTCTCTTTAATACGATGCTCGCCGAATGCTACGGATACTTTTTCTGGGCGACATCGTTGGCGAGCCGGGACGCAACGCGGTCATTGCGCGGCTGCCGCAATTGAAGGAACGGCATGCGATCGATTTCACGATCGTGAACGGCGAGAACGCGGCCGGTGGTCGCGGGATCACTGGGAAAATTACGATCGAGCTCTTACGCGCGGGTGTGTCGGTGGTGACAAGCGGCGATCATATTTGGGACCAAAAAGACGTTGTCGCTTTTCTTGATCTTGAGCCGCGCCTGCTCCGGCCAGTGAATTATCCGCCGGGCGCGCCCGGCCACGGATCGATTGTGCTGGAGACGGCCAAGGGAAAAATCGGCGTGGTCAACGTGCAAGCGCGCACGTTTATGCAGCCGATTCTGGAGAACCCGTTTCATGCCGTGGAAGCAGCCGTGACCAAAATCCGTGAAGAGACCGCGAATATCATTGTCGATGTCCACGGCGAAACGACGAGCGAGAAAATTGCGCTCGGCCGGTTTCTCGATGGAAAAGTTTCGGCTGTGATCGGCACCCACACGCACGTGCAAACGGCGGACGAACAAATTTTTCCCGGCGGCACAGCTTTTATGTGCGACGCGGGAATGTGCGGCCCGGTAAATTCCATTCTGGGCCGCGCTATCGAGCCGATCCTGCAACGTTTCATTTCGAATTTGCCCGCGTCATTTCCGGTCGCCGCCGGGGAAGTACGGCTGCGTGGCGCTTTGATCGACATCGACCAAACGAGCGGTCGCGCGCTGCGCATCCTACGATTGGACGAAGCCGCTCCAACTCTCAGCGAAACATCCGCCGAGATTCCGCCGGAAACAATTGGCGATCCGCCTTAAGTCTCACTCAAGACTTGCTGCCGTTCTGCGAATCGACCGTTTCTTTCGGCGGCGGCACGAATCGCCTTTTCCGGCGGCTCGCGGGCAATGGCGAAAGCGTCATGGTCACGTTGCGGCCGGTGATCTTCGGCTCCATTTCCACTTGCGACATGCCGGAGAGATCGTCGCGCACCTTCTCCATCAGCTGCATGCCGAATTCCTGGTGCGCCATTTCGCGGCCGCGAAATTGGAGTTGCACGCGCACTTTGTTGCCGCGCTCAAGAAATTCTTCGCCGTGCCGAATTTTCGTAAGGTAATCGTGATCATCGATGTTCACCCGGAACTTGATCTCTTTCAGTTTCGTGCCGGACGGTTTCTTGTCCTTTTCCTGCTTCGATATGTCATAACGAAACTTTCCGAGCGCGACAATTTTGCAGACCGGCGGTGCCGCCGTGGGTGAAACTTCGACAAGATCGAGACCTCGATTTTGAGCTTCACGCAAGGCGTCGGACAATTTCATGACGCCAAGTTGTTGACCGCTGGCCCCTAAAATGACCCGGACTTCGCGGGCGCGAATCCGACCGTTTACACGAAATTGTGGTTGCAGATTAAATCAAGCTCCTGGCCGGCGAAACGGGAGTGCGCCGTAACGCCGTATTTCTCTTCGTCGCAATTTCCAGCGGCCACTTTCCGATGTTCCGCCGAAACACTCTGACATCGCCGCGGCTGCGATGACCGCGGGGACGGGCCCGCAAATCGCGAGCCGAGGGGAAGTTGTAAGCAACATTTCTGCGCTGGCAAGATGAATCTGATTGTCGATCTTGCTTTCATTGAGCAGGTGGCGCGCCGAAATGGGCGGCAAACGCCGTATAAGCTTCGGCGTCGTCAAGCATGGCATCGAGTGCCGCGACCAGTGGTCGCAATTTCGCAAAGCCGGAAAAAACCGCGCGGTCCCCAATTTCGCTGTCGAGTACGAAGGTTGGCCGCTGCGTCACGTGCAACAAATGAAAATCGGCCGTGTCCGCGCGGACCCGCGCTTCAACGACCGGCGAACGCGCGCGCTCGAGTAATTCTTTTGCATCGACATCCGCGGCGCGCGCACCGATCTCCGCGGCGATGTCCCATTCACCAAAGCGTTTCCCCTCGCGCAAACCGGCATAGGCGAGCGCGAGCCTTACACGATCGTCGTTAATCCCGAGATCTTTCGCCGCGACTGCCACGGAATTTGGCGCGAGATATTCCGACCGGATCGGCTCGTCGTACCAAACACTGCTCAACATGGAAGGCGAGCGCATGATCGTGCCGCTGCGCCGGTAAAACCATTCTTCCTGCCCGCGCGACGCGGGCAGTCCGGTTTTGTCGAGCAGCGCGATCTTCCACTGAAACTCGACTTGGCCGTGGTAGCGTTTTTTTAATTCGGCCCAGGCCGGCTCGGCAAAGAAACACCACGAGGAAATCACATCCAGATAATAGGTGACGGCGAGATGCATCGTCTTGCTAAGTTGAACGTTCAACGCCCAACGTTCAACATTCAACTTTCAAAGTATTTACCTAGTTGCCGCTAAGATCGACATGGTGGACTTGAATCACATTTTTCTTTTCATCGCGGTGATTTCGCCGCTGCTGGTTTTGGCGCGCGCCTGGCATTCTGGCGGAACTTATCGCGGCTGGCGCGTCGCCGCTCTCATCGTTCTCGCGATTACTGCTGTATCCTGGGTTGTTTTCCGGCATCAGGCTGGATACATCGGCGGCGGCGCCTGGTTCGCGCTCTTGTTTGTTCCAGCGATCGGGTTGCGAAAAGTGACGGAGCTGACCGCACAACATCGCTACCGAACAGCGAGAAAACTCGCGGCCGCGCTCCAAATTCTCCATCCGAGCGCCGAGTTGCGCGAGCAAGTTGCTTTTTTTCGCGCTCTGGAATCGCGACCGAATAATGAAAATGCTGCCTCGTCCCCGTCGATCCAGCGCGGCATGACACAGCAAGATCGAGATCGTCATCTCTGGAACGCACCCGCGGTCCTCGTCTTTATTCTCCTGAACATTGCCGCGTTTCTCTTCGAGATTTCATCCGGTGATTGGACCGATCCCGGAACTTTGCACCGGCTCGGCGCGCTCGAGCCTTACGCGGTCGTGGTGCAGGGTGAGTACTGGCGTCTTTTCACGGCGCTTTTTTTACACGGCGGCTCCGCGCATCTCTTTTTCAACCTTTTTGCGCT
>DMCG01000198.1:3684-10152 GCA_003445855.1 Spartobacteria bacterium
GGCGTTGTGCTGCTCACCGTGTTTGGTCTCGTTCACGCGGCACAGCTCGTCGGCGCGTCCGGATGTGTGATGGGTATCGTCGGCGCATGGGCGGGATTTTTACTTCGCCATCATCACGCGCCGCGCGCCAAGCAGCGTTTGGCCAACATCGCGATGATCGTTGTGATTCAGGTCGCGTTCGATCTGTCCACGCCGCAAGTCAGCATGGCGGCACATCTGTGCGGCTTGATCACGGGCTTTTTCGCCGGACTCGCAATCGCGCCGAAGAAGATTCCGTTGATGCCATCAGCCCGCATCGTGCAATAACGGCGCGATTGGCCCATGTTATGCACAATGACCAGATTGCGATGACGCTAAATCTCTTCCCGTTTCGCCAGTTCTTCACTTCCGGATCGATTGTCGATCTTGCTCGCGGGGAAAGATCGACATCTTCCTTCGAGGCAACACTTGCCGCATGAACTTTTCTTGATTAACTCCCGCTCAATTTCCTCCGCTGCGCGCGCATGCCGACCTTTCAAACTTATAACGTGACGCCGACTCTGCCGGGTGCGCTCGAGCCGTTGCGCGAAATGAGCTTCAATCTTTGGTGGACCTGGGAGCCCTCCGCACGCCGCCTTTTTCGACATCTCGATCCCGAGCTTTGGAACCGGACGAATCACAACCCGGTGCGCATGCTCCAGCTCTCACGCCAATCGCGACTCGAAGAAGTTTCGCAGGATAAAGCTTTCCTGCGCGAGTTGAAGCAAGTTCATGATGCATTTCACAATTATCTTGCGCGCAAAGACACTTACGGAAAAACGGGAGGAGGCAGCGCGATCAAGAACCCGGTCGCCTATTTTTCGGCCGAGTTTGGTTTTCACGAATCGATCCCAAATTATTCCGGCGGTCTCGGCATTCTGGCGGGCGACCATTGCAAATCGGCCAGCGATCTCGATCTCAACTTCGTCGCGATCGGCCTGCTTTATCGACATGGTTATTTCAGGCAGCAGATCGACAAGGAGGGCCTGCAGGAAGCGATCAATCTCAATCAAAACTTCCACCATTTGCCGATCCGCGAGATGCGCCGCGGCGACGCGAACCTGCTCATCTCGGTGCGAATTTTGGATCGCGAAGTTTTCGCCAAGGTTTGGCAGCTCCAGGTGGGCCGGGTCAGCCTTTACCTTCTCGATAGCGACACTCCGGAAAACAACGCCGAGGACCGATTGATCACCGCTGAGCTTTATGGCGGCGATCTGGAAATGCGGATGCGGCAGGAGATCATGCTCGGGATTGGCGGCGTCAAAGCGCTCAGCGCGCTCGGCATCGAAGCGGAAGTGTTTCACATGAACGAAGGGCACTCGGCCTTTCTCGCGCTCGAGCGCATTCGCCTCAACGTTGTCGAGAAGAAGCTCGATTTTTATTCCGCGCTGCAAGTGGTGGCCGCGGCCAACGTCTTCACCACGCACACGCCCGTCCCGGCCGGCAACGATTCGTTCCCGCGCGACATGATGAAAAAATATTTCGGCGGTTTCGCGAAGGAATTGCAGATTCCGTTCGACGAACTTTTCCGCTTCGGACAATCGAGTGTCGATCCCGCCGATGCCTTCAGCATGACGATCCTTGCCCTGCGGCTCAGCCGGCAGGCGAACGGCGTGAGCAAATTGCACGGCGAAGTGAGCCGCGCGCTCTGGAAAGATGTTTGGGCCGGTGTGCCCGTGCACGAAGTGCCTATCGTCAGTATCACCAACGGCATTCACACAAAAACCTGGATGGCGCCGGAGTTTTCCGCGCTCTATCGCAAGCACCTGGGCGATTGGGAAGAACATCTCACCGAGCCGGATTTCTGGCGTCGCGTGATCGACATTCCCGATGCGCAACTTTGGGAGACGCATCAAAAACTTAAACTTCGTCTCGTCGAGTTTGTACGCGAGCGCGTGCGCATGCGCCGGGAGCGCATCGGCGAATCACCGGAAGCGATTCGCAACGTCAATCTCATTCTCGATCCGGAAATTTTGACAATCGGGTTTGCGCGACGCTTCGCGACCTACAAACGGGGCGCGCTTTTATTTAGCGACAAGGAACGGCTGCATCGATTGCTCAACGACACGACCCGGCCGGTGCAGTTTATTTTCGCAGGCAAAGCGCATCCGCGTGATGAAGCCGGCAAAGCGCTCATCCAGCAGGTCTACAAATTCAGCCGCGAAGCAGGCTTCGGGAACCGCGTCGTCTTCGTCGAAGACTATGACAGTTACATCGCCCGCCGTCTCGTGCAGGGTGTCGATCTGTGGCTCAACCATCCGCTTCGCCCGCTGGAAGCGAGCGGCACGAGCGGAATGAAATTGGCGCCGAACGCCGGGATCAACCTCAGCGCCCTCGATGGCTGGTGGCGCGAAGGTTATAACGGCAACAACGGCTGGGCGATTGGCCCCGAGATCGACAACGGCACGGTCGAGCTTCAAAACGAAGTGGATGCGAGCAGTCTTTATCAACTGCTCGAAAATCAGATCATCCCACTTTATTACGCGAAACCGGACGGCAAACTTCCCCTCGCCTGGTTGCAACTGATGCGCGAAACAATTCGCAGCATCACGCCGACTTTCAACACGCACCGGATGGTGAAAGAATATACGGAGCGGCTCTACATTCCCGCCGCCAGATCGCACGAGGATTTTTCCCGCGACAGTTGCACTGCCGCGACGCAACTGAGCCAATGGAAAGCGCAGATGCGCAAAGATTGGCCGCAAGTGCGCATTCAGGATGTGCAAGTGGGCAATCAGGATCGACAGAACATTTCGGTCGGCGAATCTCTGCAGCTAAGCGCGCGCGTTCATCTCGGCGCGGTCGATCCGAAACACGTGCGCGTCGAAGCCTACCACGGCGAAGCCGATAATGGCGGCATTCGCAATCCCACCGCCACCGTTCTCGATCAAAGCAGCCAGGTCGATGGCGACGGCAATTATCTTTACCAGGGATCGGTTCCGGCGTCGGAGAGCGGCGCTTACGGTTTCAGCGTTCGCGTCGCCCCGACGCACCCGCACCTCATGCAAACACACGAGCTGCGCTTGATCACCTGGTCGTGATTGAGGGGAGCGCAGGCTGCTAGCCTGCAGTTTTCGGCAGCCTGCCGAAAACATTTCCGGAATCTCTGGCCGGCAAGCTGCCGGCCATCACAGGCTGGCAGCCTGTGCTCCCCTCAATCAATCGCACTGATCGCGCGCATAAACTCCTTGAAATCTTTGCCGTTGCGCGCGGCCTGGTTGAGAGCGTCGAGGCGCGCATCCAGAAATGCTTCCGGCAAAGCGACGCGGCGTGACTGCGATCCATTTGCGAAAACAATTTCGTCCCACTGGATCGAGGAAATTTCGTCGTTGAAGCGCGCGACCGAGCGACCACGGAAAAATGCGCGCGTTGTTTCCGGCGGAGTAAAGATCGACATCTTAATTTCGTCCTCGGTCACGACGCGGCGCATCGAGCCTTGATGCACCAGCTCATAATACAATCCGCGCTCAAGATCGACATTATGATATTCGAGATCGATCGATTGCAGCCACGGGTCGCCCCAGGAAAGTTTCTCTTCTTCCTGAAACGCATTGAGCAGAAATTTCTTGGCCGTCCAATCGACGCGATCGCGCGTCGTCATCACATCGCGCTGTAAATCATTGAGGACATTTTCCCATTCGCGCAAAATCCATTGTCGATCTTCCGAGATGTCGATCTTGGCAGCAGCCCGGAGATAAATTCGCTGGACATCGATTGCAGAGATCTTTCGGCCGTCCCTGAGCTCGATGATCCAATCATAAGTTTGATCGCGGCTGATTGATTTGTTCGCATCAATCGGCTGCGCGATTTCAAGCTGTGGCGCCTCGCCCCGTTCAATCAGATCGAGCACGAGCGCGGTCGTCCCGATTTTCATCGCCGTCGCCCATTCGCTCATGTTCGAGTCGCCCAGGATGACGTGGAAGCGCCGATAACGGCTTGCATCGACGTGCGGTTCGTCGCGCGTGTTGATGAGCGGCCGCCGGTTCATCGTGTCGATGCTCACGAGCACGCTGAAAAAATCCGCGCGCTGCGAAATTTGATACACGCCGGGTTGACTCGACGCGCTCTCCGCTTCGATGCCCATTTTTCCGGCTCCGGCAAAAATTTGGCGCGTGATCAAAAACGGCAAGATGCCGGCAACGAGCCGGTCCCACGCCACATCCCGGCGCATCAGGTAGTTGTCGTGACAACCGTAGCTGTGCCCGACAAAGTCGGTGTTGTTTTTGTAAAGGCGAACCTCGCACCCGGGCGAAAGTTTCGCGTTTCGACGCCGCGCGCACTCGGCGAGGATGCGTTCGCCGGCCTTGTCCTGCGCGACAATTTGTCTGAGCGCGGTGCATTCCGGAGTGGAATATTCCGGGTGCGCGTGGTCGTTGTAAAAACGCGCGCCGTTTGAAAGCACAAGGTCGCTTTTGATTTCCTCGAAACTGAGCGGCCGGTTCTTGTCGATCTCGTAATAAGCCGACTCGTCGGTGTCCTGGAGCAATTCCCTGACGCGAAAACCGCGCGCATCCAGATGTGGATCCTCCAGTTCATAATCCCATTTCATGAGTGCGCCGTGCTCGGTGTAGCGTCGCACCAGCTCAATCGATTCAGCGACAACATCGATATTCTCCGCGCCGCTGACCGTGATCCCGTACTCCGTCTCGAGTCCGAAAACGCGTTTCATGGCGTGGCGAGACCGCAATCCCTGTAGGGGAAGCTGTTAGCTTCCCAAAGCATCATTTCCCGAAAGGGAAGCTGACAGCTTCCCCTACAAATTTTGATCATTAGTGAAGTCCAAATAGTACGACCAGTCGCCGGCCAAAACACCCGCTTCATTCTTCCATCTGATCCTGTAGGGGAAGCTGTTAGCTTCCCTTTTCATTAATGAAATCTAAATAGTAAGGCCAATCCTGCCATCGTTGCACCAAGCCCTGTCGCACAGGATTGTCCTGTACGTAAATCCATTTGCTGTGCAGGTTCTCATCGGAGCGCAAGAGACGATCAAAGCATCCTCGTTGCCACTCCCAACTGTGTGAACACAGGGTTTTGCGCAATACTCGTTTGAAGCCTGTCGAAAAATCAGCGACTGAAAGTTCCCGATCTTCGACGGGCGAAACGATCCAGTGCACATGATCAGGCATGATCACACCCGCGAGCACGCGCCATCTCAGCAGCTCAGCGATACTCGCTTTCGTCGCTTCAAATACTCTCGCATTTGCCAAAACGTGGCGCCGGTGCTTCACAGACAAAGTCACAAAATAAATAATTGGCTTTTCCCAAGGTAACTGAATTTCCGACAATCGCGGCGGTTCGCCCATATAGAGCGGGAAGCTAACAGCTTCCCCTACAGTCGCCGGCGGGGCATCAGATGACGCCGGATGATGCGCGCGATCGCGAGTCGGACATTGGTTTCACCGGCGCAATTTTAACGACGTTTTCGGGATCGTAATCGATGAGCTTGAGCCATTCCTCGATGACGTCGCTTGGCGGGAAGATGTCGTTCTCAGTGTACTCGGCGTTGACGGCAAGGCGCAGATCATCTTCGCGAATTCCTTCTTCCTGTTGAGTAGCGATGGCGCGTTTGATCGCGATCGCTTTCGCGCGCTCGACAATCGAGGCGATGATCGCGCCGCTGAGCAAGTCGCTGCGATAGAGAACGTCTTTTCGTCCGCTGCGCAGCGTTACTTCGAGAAATTTATTTTCATCGCGGCGGGCAAATTGATTCTCGATCAAACGATCAATCAACCGGTCGATCGCCTCGCCGATTGCAGCGCTCTCCTTGGTCAGCGCTCCATCGTATGGCAAGTCGTCCGTCAGATAAATTCGGTAAATATCTCGCGCGCCCTGCTTGTTCGGACGATTTACTTTTATTTTGCGATCGATCCGTCCGGGACGCAGGATGGCGGGGTCGATCAGGTCGGCGCGATTGGAAGCGAGGATAATGACGACGTCGTTGAGTGAATCGATGCCGTCCATTTCCGAGCAGAACATCGGTACCAGCGTCGAAAGAATGTTTGAGTAACGCGAGGCGCGGCGCGTTCCGAGAATCGATTCGGCCTCGTCGATAAAAAGGAAAGGCATGAAACCTTCCCGCCGCTTTTCACGCGCTGTCGCAAAAATTTCGCGCACCATCCGCTCCGATTCGCCCACCCACATGTTCAAAATCTCCGGGCCTTTGACGTGCATGAAATATTCGCGCATCTCCGCGCCGGTTTTTTCGCGAAGCTGTTTTGTCAAATTGTAGGCCGTCGCTTTGCCGATGAGCGTTTTGCCGCAACCGGGCGGACCGTAGAGGAGAAAGCCTTTTGGAGTGGCGTGCTGGAATTTTTTGAAAAGATCGACATGTAGAAGTGGGAGCTCGATCGCATCCTTGATCGCCTGAAGCGCTTGCTCTTGCCCGCCTACTTTTTCCCAGGGCAACTCCGGGACAACATCGAGATAGTGCTCGTGCGATTTCGTGCTCGA
>DMCG01000193.1:0-2575 GCA_003445855.1 Spartobacteria bacterium
GATCACGGCCGACGAGCGTTACGCTACCATCGTCAAAGACCTGCAGCGGATCGCGCGAGCGAATCTCATCTTCGGGTTGCACGTTCACGTAGGAATCCCGGATCGCGAAGAGGCCATCGATGTGATGAATCAAGCGCGCTATTTCCTGCCGCACCTCTACGCGCTCTCGGTCAACTCGCCTTTCTGGTTGGGGCAGAACACCGGATTGAAGGCGTATCGGCTGATGATCTTCGAACGGTTTCCGCGCAGCGGTATTCCGGATGCTTTCGAGAGTCTTTCCGAGTACGAGGATTACCTGAAGCTGCTC
The DNA here is from genome assembly GCA_003445855.1 of Spartobacteria bacterium. Classification (GTDB taxonomy): domain Bacteria; phylum Verrucomicrobiota; class Verrucomicrobiia; order Chthoniobacterales; family UBA10450; genus UBA10450. Next base: position 308 of record DMCG01000193.1, read on the forward strand.
GTCACCACCAATTGCATCGACAATGCCAAGAAAATTTGGTGGGACATCCGGCTTCATCCGTTCTTTGACACGATCGAGTTCCGCATCTGCGATGCGCAATCGCGCGTGGACGACACCATCGCACTGGCGGCGCTGATGCAAGCCATCGTCTCCAAGTTGCAGAAGCTGCGCCGGCAAAACGTCACCTTCCGGATGTACCCGCGGCGCTTGATCGATGAAAATCGATGGCGCGCGTCACGCTATGGGCTCGACGGCAAATTGATCGACTTCGGTCGCAAGTGTGAAGTGGACGAGCGGGCATTGTTGCATGAGATGCTTGAGTTCATTGCTACGGAAGTGGACGAACTCGGCAGCCACGCCGAGCTAGCGCACATCGAGAGAATCATGCGTGAAGGTACGGGGGCGGATCGACAATTAGCGGTGTGGGAGCGCACCCGCGACATGAAAGCCGTGGTCGATAACATCGTCGCGGAAACCTATGAAGGACTAAATCTCTCCCAAGCGCAGCCACGCGCTGTCGCCGCTGGTCCTTAACAAGTTTTGTTTGGTTGCGCGGGCGATCTTCCGCGCGATCATCACTGTTCAAAAAACATGCCCGACCGAACCTATCTCCATCCGATTGATCCCGAGTTGATTCCCGGCGCGCGCAACGCCACCAACGTGTGTCTGCGTCTGAAACCAAAGGAGCGGATCACCATCATCACGGACGACGCCACGCGCGAAATCGCGGCCGCGTTACAAGCAGAAGTGGAAGGCATTGGCTCAGAATACAGCTTGTTTGTCCTCGAACATCACGCGCGGCGTCCGCTTGAGTTTATGCCCGAGCCGATCCTCGGAGATCTCGCTACTTCGCAGGTGTCGATCTTCGCCGCGCAAACCCAAACGGGCGAGCTCAGCTCCCGTATTCAGATGACGAGCGTGGTGAACAATTACCACATCCGTCACGGTCACATGGTCAACATCAATCGCGAGATCATGCTCGAAGGCATGCGGGCCGACTTTGTGAAGGTGGATGAATTAAGCCAACGCTTGGTCGAACGCGCGCGCCGGGCTGAGCGCATCACGTGCAAAACGCCGCACGGAACGGACTTTGAAGCCAAACTTTCGCACGAACTCAAATGGCTCAAGACGAGCGGCATCATTCACAAAGACAAATGGGGCAACCTTCCCGGCGGCGAAATATTCACGTCCCCCAGGAACACGAACGGCGTTTTCGTCGTGGACGGCGTGGTCGGCGATTATTTGTGCGAGCGCTATGGCGATTTGAAAGAGAATCCGCTGACGATTGAGGTCGAGAACAATCGCATTGTCGATCTTCACTCCGACAACAAAGATTTGCGCGACGACTTCCGCCTTTACACCAGCGCCGATGAAAACAGCAATCGCGTTGGCGAGTTCGCCATCGGCACCAATACCGCGTGCACGCGCGTCATCGGTCACATTCTGCAGGACGAAAAAATTCCGGGCGTCCACATCGCTTTTGGTCATCCCTACGCCGAGCATACCGGCGCGAACTGGGTTTCCAAAACGCATATCGACTGCGTCGGCCGCGACTTCGACATCTGGTTCGATGGCGAGCAAGTGATGCGAGGCGGCAAGTTTTTGGTGTGAAAAATCTCTGCGGAGTGATCCGCACTGTCGATGACGCGCTTGTCTCCGGCGTCGGATTGCGCAGCGAACTTCCTAAAACGAGCGCCGATAAGAGGTCGGCGATCGGCCGACGATTTTCCTGAAGACGCGATTGAAATGCGTGAGTGATTGAAAACCGACGTCATAAGCAACTTCGCTCACGCGCTGATTGGGATCGAGCAGTAGTGTCTTCGCCTTTTCAATCCGCACTCTGGCCACGTAATCGGTGAAAGTTAGACCCGTAGCGCGCTTGAAGAGTTTGCAAAAATAAAACGTGCTCGTGTTTACGGCTTTTGCGACCGTTGCGAGACAAATCGCGCCGTCCTGATTTCGGGCGATGAATTGTTTGGCGCGTGTGACCGACACCGGCTGGGCCGCGGAATTTTCGACGGCGATTTGATTGCTCAAGATCGACAAGTGTCGTCCAAAAATCTCCAGCAGTCGCAACATCGCGCGATACTGCTTCTTCGTCAGCACCTTGGTGTGAAAATAAGCTTCGCGCGCCTTGCCAAGATCGACATGTACGCCCCAATCGACCAATTTTCTCGCCGCGAGATCGAAACGAGATTTGTTCGGCTGTTTCAACAGAACCTGCCCGGTCTGTAGAAAACCGATCAACTGATCGCCCACGTGGATCGG
>DMCG01000193.1:2869-4412 GCA_003445855.1 Spartobacteria bacterium
ACCGACTTTTTGTGTGAGTTTGCGTTGCACTTCGAGACAAGCAGCGCAAACGTGATTCGACCGCGCCATTAACTCGCAAAAGGGATTTTCATTTGCCGCACCGTCCATGCCCAGCTGCCAGTGCTCGACCGGCCGCAGCGCCAACGGCAGGCCGGTCGCAGCAGAAAACGCGCGCGCGTAATCGCGATAAATCGCGGACTGGCTAAGTTTTTCGACGAGCTGCTTGTTGCCAAGTTTCACCAGCCGGCACGATAGTCATTCGTAGCCGGATGTCGAAACTTTCCCGGCGGTTCGCTATGCTTTCCGCAGCCAGCGCGCTACGATCAACGCATAAAGCGCGACCACCGCCACGGTGCTAAACACGATTACGTATTCCATTTTGTTGGCCTCGTTAATATTCCTCTGCAAAAAACGCGTACTCTCGCTCAGCAACCGCGCTGCTCCGCTCGTTGCAACCCTTGCAGGGATGGCCCCATGCGTCGCATCGGCAAACGCGCGCTTTGGGCGGCCGAGCAAGCTTCGCAATTGCCGTCTTCAAGCGCTCAATCGAGACCGGCTTTCCAAAACACTCTTGCGCTCCGTGCGCGAGGGCGACGGGCTCAAGGCGAGCTTCTTCGAGGCTTGAAATTACAATCACCGGCGGCGCCGGGCCCCAAGCGTCGAGCGCTTCCAACACCGCCATGCCGTGCACGCCCGGATCGACATCGAGCACGATCACAGTGACGTCGTCGAGCCCGCCATCAAACAGGTGAAATGCGTCGTTCGATGTTCGGGCAAAACGAAGATCGAGATGCGTTCCCGCTGCCGCTTCCATCACTGCACTGGCGGTGTCCGCGTCAGCATCGATAAGTAGTAAGAAATTTCTTTCCATAACTGCTCCTTTGCCTTTCAGATTAGCGTCCGCGAGGTGACCTCTGCTGCACGCCGTTTGGCTTTTTCTTTACAGGAATTGTCCAGATAACCGGCAGCGAAGTTCCGGCCATTCGGCATCGGGCAACAAACCGGTGCGGATTTTTTCGCGCTGATTTTTCTATCGAGCAAGATTAGGCGAGCAATTGCCAATCAAGGGTGAGGGTGAGTGTCTCAGTCGGGTTCTAATACGGCGTGGCGGTCCGACGCCAACGAGTTTTAACTCAATACGAAATCGCCGCATGCACCCGCATTCGATTCACTCGCCCCGCACGCACTGTCAAATAAAGCCCCCCGCGACCGGCCAATCCAAGCGCGCCGGATCCCGGACCATCCCCTTGGAGCGCCTCGAGCCGTTTCCGCACACCATGCCCTTGGGTCAATTCCTCTTCGAATACCTTTACCGCCGCGGCGTCCGCCACAGTTTCGGCATCCCCGGCGACTTCGCTCTTCCGACGTTTGCCTGGCTCGAAAAATCGAAAATCCAAAGCGTCACGATGACGCACGAACCCAGCGCGGGATTCGCCGCCGATGCCTACTCGCGCGTCAACGGCATCGGGCTGGTGTGTGTCACTTATTGCGTGGGCGGGCTCAACGTCCTCAACGCCATCGCCGGCGCCTACGCCGAAAAATC
>DMCG01000193.1:4726-5778 GCA_003445855.1 Spartobacteria bacterium
CTTCATCACAAAGTGAAGACGTTCGAGACGCAGCGCCGGGTCTACGATGAAGTGACCGTCGCCAGCGCGGTGCTGCTCGATGAACAACGCGCCGCGTCTGAAATCGTCCGCTGCGTCGAGGCCTGCCTGCGGCATAAGCGACCCGTTTACATCGAAGTGCCGCACGACATGGTGGATCGCGAAATTCCCACGGGCGGGATCGCTCCCGCGTTTCCTGAAGAGTCCGACCCGCACACGCTCGCGGCTGCGCTCGATGAAACGCTCTCGCTCATCCGTTCCGCGAAAAAACCGGTCATTCTCGCGGGCGTCGAGCTGGCGCGATATCGCTTCGCCCCGCTCGTCCTCCATATGGCCGAGCGAATGAATATTCCGATCGCGGCCGACTTGTTAAGCAAAAGCACCATTCCGGAAAATCATCGGCTTTACCTCGGCGTATACGGGGGCGCGATGAGCAGCGACGAACAGGTGCGCAAATACGTCGAGTCGGCCGATCTGGTCCTGATGCTCGGCACGTTCATCACCGACATGAGCATGGGTTTCTACACCGCGAAGCTCGACCGGAAGCGGACCGTTCTGGCTACGACCGAGCGCGTCAGCGTGCAGTATCATCGTTATGAGTCGATCGAGTTCCGCGATTTCCTTAAGTCACTCGCGAAGGCGAAGATTCGTCCGAAAGAATTCAAACATCCAAATCCTCACGCCGTTCCCGAACCGCTGAGCAAAGCGGAGCGTGCTCATCCACTGACAATGGTGGATATCTTTCGGATTCTTTCCTTACACCTCGACGAGCATTGCTGCGTGGTGGCTGACATTGGCGATGCGATATTCGGCGCGGTGGGGATTCGCAGCGCGAAGCAGGCAGAATTCATTGCCCCCGCCTATTACATGTCGATGGGCTTCGCAGTTCCTGCGAGCATCGGTGTCGCTACCGGGCGGCCCGACCTCCGGCCGTATGTGCTCGTCGGCGACGGCGCATTTCAAATGACCGGCGTGGAAATCTCCACCGCGGTCCGCCTTGGTCTGAATCCAATCATTCTCGTTCTGAATAACGA
>DMCG01000008.1:0-2341 GCA_003445855.1 Spartobacteria bacterium
TGCGAACCTGGAACAGTCGCTCGCCCGCGCCGCGGAAATGATCGAGCAGTGTTTGCACAACGGAAACAAACTGCTCGTTTGCGGCAACGGTGGCAGCGCCGCGGACGCGGCCGATTTCTGCACCGAGTTTGCGTGCCGATTTGTTGAAGATCGTCGGCCGTTCCCGGCAATGAATCTCGCGCAGGGCGGCAGTCTTCTCACGGCGACGGCGAACGATTACGGCTTCGAGGAAATTTTTGCGCGACAAGTCCGCGCTTTTGGAAACGCGGGCGACCTGTTGATCGCGATCTCAACCAGCGGAAAATCGAAAAATATCCGGCGCGTGCTGGAAGAAGCGCGCGCTCGCAAATTAAAAACGATCGCGCTCCTCGGGCGCGACGGCGGATCGGCCGTTGGCCTGGCCGATGTCGATCTTGTCGTGCCCGGCGATTCCACCGCCCGCATTCAGGAGGCGCACAAGTTCATCCTGCACGTGCTTTGCGAAGCAGTGGAGCCGCACCTCCGGCAAAAATAAATGCCGGTCGGCGTCGCGTTTACTGCGAGTCCTTTAAGAGACGATTGCGCGCCCGGTCGAGCTGCCGCCGTTCGTTCGTGGTCAAACTGCCAATCCCGGACTTCGAGATCTTATCGAGAATCGGATCGACCGAAGCATAAACATCATCCTGCTCAACTGGACGTTGCGCGCTCGACTTTTGCACAATGTGGAGCTTGGGCCGCGGCCGCGCCAGGCTTCTGAATTTATCCCACCAAACCAACTCGGGCCCGGCGCCGCGCAACTCAATGAATACGAACGCGGCGGCAATGCTCGTCCAGACGACGGCCAGATCGGTCCATGCGTGGTAGGCGACTAGTTGCAGCGTGTAAATGCCGGCGAGAATCAGCGCGAACCATTTGGCCATGATTCGAAGCAGCAACTCGACGCGCGGATAAATTGTTGCGAACGCAACAAAAATTCCAAAGTGCAACGCGGGCGAGCCGGCCAGTCCTGAGCGCTGCCAAAGACCCCACGTCGTCAACATTGTCGCCGGCGCTAACAAAAGAATGAGATACAGCGCGATGTAAGCGCGCTGGCCGATAAAACGTTCCACTTCGCGGCCGAAGACGAACAACATGTACATCTCCACCGCGAACCAAAGAAGCGCTGACGGAGCGTGCACAAACGCATAGCTGGCGAGGCGCCAGAGTTGAACCCCATTCCAAATGCGCGCGCTATCGTAGTAAAAATAGTCGAGCGTGCCGGTAAGTCCGGGGATCGCGGTGAAAATGCAGGCAATGACCGCGCAGACAATATGCCCCCCGACCAGAATCGTTGTCACATCAACGGGATAACGCCCCATCCAGGTGACCGGCCGATAATCATCGGAGGTGGTGACTCCGAACATGGGAGAATAAACAGCCAGCGTTTTGCGCGCGCAAGCCCAGTTCTTGTTGTGGCATCGGCATCTTGCCGATGAACACGGGCTGGAAGCCCGTGCCACATAAAAATTTCTTGGAGAAGCGAGCGAAGCGGCGAAAATTACGGTTTCGCTCCAATCGCAAGATCGACAACCCCGAAAAAATCGGGGCTGGCGAAGGCTTTCGGAGTTACCTTCATGAAAGACATCGCCCCCGCCATTTCGCCGCCAGCTGGAATCGGCGATCGCAAACCGGCCAATCAAGCGGTGTTGGACTGGGTGCAGGAGGTCGCGAAGCTCACACAGCCGGAAAATATTTTCTGGTGCGATGCGTCTGATCGCGAGAACGAATTTCTCATCGAGCAATCGCTCCTGCAGAATGTGCTGATCAAGCTCAACGAGAAGAAGGTCCCGCGCTCGTATCTGCATCGCTCGAATCCGAACGACGTCGCGCGCGTTGAGCAATTCACTTTCATCTGCACGCCGACAAAAGAAGAAGCCGGTCCGACCAACAACTGGAGCGAGCCGGCGGAAACTTATTCGAAGCTGCAGGCAATGCTCAAGGGTGCGATGCGGGGACGCACCATGTTCGTCATTCCCTACATCATGGGCCCGCCGGATTCGCCGCTGACCAAAGTCGGGTTCGAAATTACCGATTCCATTTACGTCGTGCTCAGCATGCGCATTATGACGCGCATGGGCGATGTCGCGGTCAAGCGGCTCGGCAACGACGCGAGTGCGGAATGGAACCGCGGCGTGCATTCCTTGTTGGATGTCGATCCGGCGCGGCGGTTCATCTGCCATTTTCCGCAGGACAACGCCATCATCTCGGTCGGCTCCGGTTACGGCGGCAACGTTTTGTTGAGCAAGAAATGTCTCGCGCTCCGCATCGGCTCGTACCTCGCGCGCAAACAAGGCTGGCTCGCCGAACACATGCTCATCCTCGG
>DMCG01000008.1:2628-2840 GCA_003445855.1 Spartobacteria bacterium
GTCGCGGCCGCGTTCCCGAGCGCGTGCGGCAAGACCAATTTCGCCATGCTCATTCCACCGAAACATTTCGCCGGTTGGAAAGTGACGACTGTCGGCGACGACATAGCGTGGATGCAAATTCGCGACGGCCGCTTGTACGCGGTCAATCCGGAGAACGGTTACTTCGGCGTCGTCCCGGGGACGAGTTACAAATCGAATGCGAACGCGATGAA
>DMCG01000008.1:3136-4079 GCA_003445855.1 Spartobacteria bacterium
GTTTGGTGGGAAGGCAAAGACGGCGCGCCGCCGCAACACGCGATCGATTGGCGCGGCAATGATTGGACGCCCGACTCAAAAGAAAAAGCGGCGCATCCAAACAGCCGCTTCGCCACGCCGATGCGCAATAATCCGGTGCTCGATCCCGATGTGGAAAAGGGTGAAGGCGTGCCGATCAGCGCAATTATTTTTGGCGGACGCCGCAGCGATACGTTGCCGCTGGCGTTCCAGGCGTTCGATTGGAACCACGGCGTTTATCTCGGTGCGACCATGGCATCGGAAACAACCGCCGCCGCAACTGGCGCCGTCGGGCAGGTGCGCCGCGATCCGATGGCGATGCTGCCGTTCTGCGGTTACAACATTGGCGATTATTTTCGCCACTGGATCGAGATCGGAAAACGGCTGACCAATCCGCCGCTCATTTTTAACGTGAATTGGTTCCGCAAAGGCGAGGACGGAAAATTCTTGTGGCCCGGCTTCGGCGACAATATGCGCGTGCTGAAATGGATCATCGATCGCTGCGAGAAAACCGGCGGCGCGGTCGAATCGCCCATCGGCTGGTTGCCCAGTCCGCACGATGTCGATCTTGCCGAACTCGACGTGGAGCACAGGTGCATCGTCGAGATTCTCGGCGTCGATCACGAGGAATGGCAAAAAGAGTTGGCCGCGCACAAAAAGTTCTTCGACTCGCTCGGCGGCGTCGTTCCCGAGGAGTTGCTCAAGCAACGCGAACAACTGGCCGCGCGTTTCAAACAATAAACTGTAGGGGACGCTGTTAGCGTCCCGCGGGAAGCGGACCGCTTCCCCTACAGAATCGCGGGGTTTTCGCCGCTAAAATTTGCCAATCGCGTTGCCCACTCGGATAATCTCCAGTGGGTTCGAAGGTTGCTGAGAAAGAATGCGTCACCGCGTCCGCCGCGGTGGGTTGCGTGGAGGTTCGCGG
>DMCG01000008.1:4389-10681 GCA_003445855.1 Spartobacteria bacterium
ACCGGTCCGAGCGGGAGCGGAAAGTCGAGTCTCGCTTTCGAAACCATTTACGCCGAAGGCCAGCGCCGTTACGTCGAAACGTTCAGCCCGTACATGCGGCAATTCCTCGACCGGATGGACAAGCCGCGCGTGGACGAGATCCGCGGAATTCCGCCTGCCATCGCCGTTGAGCAATCCAATCCGGTCAAAACATCGCGCTCAACCGTCGGCACGATGACCGAAATCAACGACTATCTGAAATTGTTGTGGCCGCGTATCGCCCGCGCATTTTGTCCGAGCTGCGGCCGAGAGATTCGACCGGAGACCGCGAAGTCAATCGCCGATCAAGTTCTGTGCGAACTGAACGGCAAGACAGTCCTGATCACATTTTGGGTCGGCGTTCCGGCAAAAACGGAGCCGCGCGATTTCTTCAATTTCATTCAGCAGCAAGGTTATCTGCGTGTTTGGATCGACAAAGAAATTGTGCGCGTCGATTCGGACAAGAAAATCAAACGGCTCGGTGCGCGCGTGCAGGTAATTCAAGATCGGATTGTGATCAGCGCAGAAAATCGCGCGCGCCTTGTCGAAGCGCTCGAGACCGCGTTGCGCTTCGGCAAAGATCGAATCAACATTGTCGATCTTGACGCAAGAGCGGAGCATCCATTTTCCACCGGCTGGCATTGCGCGCATTGCGATCTCGATATTCGGGCGCCGACTCCCGGTCTTTTCAGTTTCAACAATCCGCTCGGCGCGTGTCCGGAGTGTCGCGGGTTCGGTCGCACCATCGCGATCGATCTGAATAAGGCGATTCCGGACCGCAGCCTCAGCATAAAAGAAGGCGCGGTGCGCGCTTTTCGCGGCGTCGAATTTGGCGAATCGCAGAAGGATCTACTGCGCGCCTGCGCGCGTGAAGATATTGGTGTTCATGTTCCATTCGACGAATTGCCGAAGAGCGACCAGGACTTCGTCATCAACGGCGAGAAACGCAGCGACGGCGGGGATGACGATTACGAAGACGACCGCTGGTATGGGGTGCGGGGGTTTTTCCGCTGGCTGGAAAGCAAAACCTACAAAATGCACTTGCGAGTTTTGCTCAGTCGTTACCGCGCTTACACCACTTGTCCGAGCTGTAAGGGCGGACGCTATCAGCCCGAGACGCTGAATTACAAAATTGTAGGGCGGCGATCTTCGCCGCCACCAGACGGCGGCCAGAATGGCCGCCCTACAACCCGAAATTGCGACGCCGAAATCCTTTTCACGCTTCCGGAATTCGTCGCGCTCTCAATTTCCGATGCGCGCGGTTTCCTCGGCAAGATCGACATCTCACCGAGCGATTCGACCGCAGAAATGCTGCGCGGCGAAATCTGCGCGCGACTCAATTATCTTTGCCAGGTCGGCGTCGGTTATCTCACGCTCGATCGCTCCACGCGCACCCTCAGTGGCGGCGAAGCGCAACGCGTTAATTTGACGACGTGCCTGGGCGCGTCGCTCGTGAACACGCTTTTCGTCATGGACGAGCCGAGCGTCGGACTTCATCCACGCGACATCGGCCGGCTTGTGCGCGTCATGCATAACTTGCGCGACAAAGGCAACACCTTGCTTGTGGTCGAGCACGAAGAGCAAATTATTCGCGCTGCCGACAATTTGATCGACATCGGGCCGGGCCGCGGCGAGAGCGGCGGCGAATTGGTTTTCAGCGGCACATGCGATGATTTTGTAGGGCAGGCGCTCCGCCTGCCGAACGTGAAAACGGCAAGCGATGCGCTTGCCCTACAACGGCTCCCACGTTCGCTCACCGCGGATTATCTCAGCGGCCGTAAATCGATTCCAATTCCGAAAAGGCGGCGAAGATCGACGTCGTCGATAAAAATCACCGGTGCGCGCGAACACAATTTGAAAAACATAGATGTCGATCTTCCGCTCGGCGTGTTCGCGTGCGTCACCGGGGTTTCCGGCTCCGGCAAATCGACGCTCATTCACGACGTGCTTTATCGAAATCTGTTGCGCGCCAAAGGTGAGTCTTTCGACCAGGAGCCCGGTGCGTGCAAAAGCGTGACCGGCGCGCATCGCATCGGCGCAGTGGTGATGGTCGATCAAGCGCCGCTCGCGCGTACCCCGCGCTCGACTCCTGTTCTTTATCTCGGTCTTTACGATCGCGTCCGCGAACTTTTTGCCGCGCAGCCCGAAGCGATGTCGCAGGGCCTGACGGCGAGCGCGTTCTCGTTCAATTCCGGTAGCGGACGTTGCGAACGTTGTAGCGGCACCGGCTTTGAAAAAATCGAGATGCAGTTTTTGAGCGATCTCTATGTGCGCTGCGCGGAATGCGAAGGCCGCCGCTTCCAATCGCACGTGTTGAAAGTGCGGGTGCATGGCAAATCGATCCACGACGTATTGGATTTGACCGTGACCGAAGCGATCGAGTTTTTCGCGCAAATCGGCGAACGACGAAATCTTTCCGAGCCGCTTGATGTGCTCGAAGAAGTGGGACTCGGTTATTTGCGCCTCGGCCAACCGCTCAACACGCTTTCCGGTGGCGAATCACAGCGGCTCAAACTCGTCAGGCATCTGACCGATGTGGAGGGACGCGCGCCGTCGCGTCCGACGAATGGCGCCGACAGCGCGGCGCCCTCCAGCGCTTCGTCAGCGCGCGGTGACCTTTTTATTTTCGACGAGCCGACGACGGGACTGCATTTCGACGACGTCGCGATGTTGTTGCGACTTTTTCAGAGACTCGTCGGCCGCGGTCATTCGATCGTCGTGATTGAGCACAATTTGGAAGTGATCAAATGCGCGGACTGGATTGTCGATCTTGGCCCGGAAGCGGGGGATGAAGGTGGCGAAGTTGTCGCAGTTGGGACGCCGGCACAAATCGCTAAGATCGACAATTCGCACACCGGAAGATTTCTCAAGAGCGTGCTTGGGAGGGCGCGCGAGCGCTCGCGCTTTGCTGTCATCCCGAGCGAAGCGGAGCGAAATCGAGGGATCCCGTTGCGAAATCTTAAAGGTAATACAGCGGGATCCTTCGACTCCGCTCAGGATGACGGTGAACAATTGGCGCGCGCGGCAGAAACGTCGCCGCAATTCCTCGCGAACGGAGACAACGGTTCGATCTCCGTCTATGGCGCGCGCGAGCACAATCTTAAAAATATCAGTCTCAAGATTCCGCGCAATCAGATGGTCATCATCACCGGCTTGAGCGGCTCGGGGAAGTCGACGCTCGCGTTCGACATTTTGTTTGCGGAAGGACAACGACGTTTCCTCGACAGCATGTCGCCGTATGCCCGGCAATTTGTCGAGCAACTCGAAAAGCCCGATGTCGATCTTGTCACCGGTTTGCCGCCGAGCGTCGCGATTGAGCAGCGCGTCACTCGCGGCGGCGGAAAATCGACCGTTGCGACGGTGACGGAAGTTTATCATTTTCTCCGGCTGCTCTTCGCGAAAACGGGAACGCAATTTTGCCCGGAGTGCGATTTGCCGGTCGAAAAACAAAGTGTCGCCGCGATTGTGAAGCAGGTCGAAGCGGCGGCGAAGCGCGGCCCGCTCAATGTGCTCGCGCCGCTGGTGAAAGCGCGCAAAGGTTTTCACAGCGACGTTGCGCGCTGGGCAGAGCGTCAGGGTTTCGACACGCTTTATGTCGATGGAACGCTCATTCCCCTGGCGCAATTTCGGAAGCTCGAGCGTTTCAAGGAACACACTATCGATGTCGTTGTCGGCGCAATCGATGCGAAGCGAATTCTGAAAGCGCGCAATCTTGTGCGCCGCGCGCTTGAGATCGGGCGCGGCACGGCGCACCTGCTCGACACGAGGAATCGGCTCACGATTATGAGCACGGAAATGAGTTGTCCCGGCTGCGGCCGCGCATTTGAAGAGCTCGATCCGCGATTGTTTTCGTTTAATTCGCCGCACGGCGCGTGCGAGGAATGCGGTGGATTTGGAGAAATCTGGAATCAGGATCTGCAAACGGGAGAAAGCGAGGATGGCGATTCGGTTTTGGAAAATGAACTCGCGGCTGAGCGCGAGTCGGAATGGATCGAGGAAGAGGAAGCGCGCGAATGTCCAGGCTGTCACGGCTCGCGCTTGAACGCGGTTGCACGCCATGTGCGCGTGCAAGGTTACACGATCGATCAGTTCACGAATCTGTCCGCGGCGGAAGCGGCGCAGAAGATCGACAAGTTGAAATTCCGCGGGACGCAGCAGACTATCGCGGCCGATCTCATTCCCGAGATCCGGCAGCGCTTGCGCTTCATGGAAGATGTAGGGCTAGGTTATCTCGCGCTCGGTCGCTCGGCGAAAACGTTGAGCGGCGGCGAGTCGCAGCGCATTCGTTTGGCCGCGCAGCTCGGATCGAATCTGCGCGGCGTTCTTTACGTGCTCGATGAGCCGACCATCGGATTGCATCCGCGCGACAACTTGCGCTTGCTCGAGACGTTGATGGCGCTGCGCGAAAAAGGGAACTCGCTCGTTATTGTCGAGCACGATGAGGAGACGATGCGACGCGCAGATCACATTGTCGATCTTGGTCCGCGCGCCGGTGTGCACGGCGGTGAGGTGGTCGCGACCGGCACGTTAAGCGATATCGAACGCGCGACAAATTCCGAGACCGGGCGTTGTTTGAAGACGCCGCTCCGCCATCCGATCCGGAAATCGCGGAGGTCCTTACAAAAGGTTGAGAGCTGGATCGAAGTCCGCGGTGCGCGCGTTAATAATTTGAAAGATGTCGATGTCCGTTTTCCGGTCGGCCGGCTTTCCGTCATCACCGGAATTTCCGGTTCGGGAAAATCGACCTTGATGCACGAAGTGCTGCTACCATTTGTTCGCGAGCAAATCGACAAAAGCGGAAATCGACGGAAAATCCGCGATCTATTTTCGAGTCGCGATGAAATTCCAATCGAGGCGGTTTACGAGGTCGATCAATCGCCCATCGGCAAGACTTCGCGCTCGACGCCGGGGACCTACATTAAAGTCTTCGACGAGATTCGGAATCTCTACGCCCAACTGCCGGTCGCGCGCGTGCGCGGTTATTCCGCGAGCCGTTTTTCTTTCAATGCGGAAGGCGGCCGTTGCGAAACGTGCAAAGGCCAGGGCGTGATCAAACTGGAGATGAATTTTCTGCCGAGCAGTTTTGTGCCGTGCGAAGATTGCGAAGGCCGCCGCTACAATCCACAGACATTGGAAGTTCTCTACAACGAAAAATCGATTGGCGACGTGATGGAGATGACGATCGAGGAGGCCGCCGAATTTTTCTCGTCAAATCCGAAGATCGCGCGACCGCTCTCCTTGCTCGTCGATACGGGGCTCGGTTATCTTAAACTCGGGCAGCCCAGCCCGACCTTGAGCGGCGGTGAAGCGCAACGGCTCAAGCTCGTGACCCAACTCAAGCGCGGCGTCGGCCGTGCCCAAAACGAACGCATCCGAAAAATGCGCAAGCCAGGATCGACACTTTATCTGCTCGAAGAGCCGACCATCGGTTTGCACATGGCCGATGTGGAATTGCTGCTCAATGTGCTGCATCGACTTGTCGATGACGGGAACACCGTCATCGTGATCGAGCACAATCTCAGTGTGATCGCCGAAGCAGATTATATTGTCGATCTTGGGCCGGAGGCCGGCGCGAAGGGCGGCGAGCTGGTCGCGTTTGGAACGCCGGAAGAAGTCGCGAAAAACCGCATCAGTCGCACCGCGCCATTTCTGCGCGAAACGTTGGCGCGTTAGCACCTGAACAAATGCTCGCTTACTACCTGCACAATCTTAATCCGTTGATCTTTCGCCTGTGGGATGATGTCGGCCCGCGCTGGTACGGCCTGGCCTACGTCCTCGCCTTCATTTGCGGTTACGTCTTGCTGCGTGTGCTCGCAAAACTCGGGTACGCCGATTTGTCACCGGTGAAAGTTGGCGATTTCATCACTGGCTGTGCGCTCTTTGGCGTGATCGTCGGCGGGCGGCTCGGTTACGTTTTTTTCTACAAACCGGAGATGCTGCGCGAGCCGTTGTCGATCTTGCGTGTCTGGCAAGGTGGAATGTCGAGCCACGGCGGAATGATCGGGCTGCTGGCTTTTACATTTTATTACGCCCGCCGTCACAAAATTTCGTGGAGGAACCTGGGCGACAATCTTGGTGTGACCGCGCCGCTCGGATTGTTCTTTGGCCGCTGCGCCAATTTCATTAACGGCGAACTTTATGGACGCGCCGCCAGCGTTCCGTGGGCGATGCAGTTCCCGAAGGAATTGCTCGATCATCCAATCGAAGCGGACCGCGCGGTCGCCGCGTGCGTGCAGATTGATCCTTCGCTCACCACACCGGAAGCGATCGTCGC
>DMCG01000008.1:10925-18935 GCA_003445855.1 Spartobacteria bacterium
CATCCATCGCAACTTTATGAGGCCTTTTTCGAAGGGATCGTCTTGTTCGCCATTTTGTGGATCGTGCGCACGCGCACGCGACAACCAAACGGCGTTCTGACCGGGCTCTTTTTTATTTGCTACGCGATTTTCCGAATTGACATCGAAAATTTTCGCGAACCGGATGCGACGTTGATTGCCGGCTTCACCCGCGGTCAGTTCTTCTCGTGTTTTCTGATCGCGATCGGCATCGCCTTTATCGTTGCTGCGAAGATGCGTCCAACATATCCAAAGAAAATCACCCGTCGTCATGTCGAGCGAAGTCGAGACATCCCGTAGCTTCATCGTTTGGTAAAACGTCGGGATTCCTCGACTGCGCTGCGCTCCGCTCGGAATGACATCGTTGCAAAGAGGGCGCATACGGAATTTTTTCGCTTTCTGCAAAATTGCGTTATTACTTAGGCAGGTGAAGCGGGCATGCTGATTCCGGAGTTGATTGCGGCAGGGGGTCTGCTTTTCGCGTTCGAACACGCGACGGTCGCGGGGAAATTTGTCCTGTCGCTCCTCGCGGTCGCCTCGATCTTCAGCTGGTCGATCATGATCACGAAGCTGCGCGTGATCCAGTTCGCGCGAAAACAAAACGTACGTTTTCTGGCCGCTTTTCGGCAAGATCGACAACCGCTGCGGTTGTTTGAAAAAAATGCGCGCCTCCCTGGATCGCCAAATTTCAATGTGTATCGCGCCGGTTGTCAGGAAATGACGTTTCACCTGCTCGGCTCGCCCGAAGTGGATGAAACATTTCGCGCGCGACTCGAGATCGCCGATAAAATTTCACCTGCGCAAATGGGCGCGGTCAACGCGGCCATGGAACGCGCCGTGGGCGAAACTGCGCTCGATCTCGAATCGCAAATGATTTTGCTCGCGACCGCCGTGAGCGGTTCGCCATTTCTTGGACTGCTCGGCACGGTTTGGGGCGTGATGGATGCGTTCACCGGAGTGGCCGTGGCTGGCACCGCCAGCCTCGGCGCGATGGCGCCCGGCGTGTCCGGCGCGCTCATCACCACCGTCACCGCGCTCTGCGTCGCGATTCCGGCAATGTTCGGTTACAATTTTTTGGTCACGAGCATCCGCGCCATGATCGTGGAGATGGATAACTTCGCGGCCGAGCTCGCGTCCGACTTCGAGCACAAATTTGTTGATCACGGTGTGCGCGAGCCGGCATTGCGGCGATGAGACGTTATTCGCAGCGCAATAACCTGGCGACGTTGAGCGAGATCAACATCACGCCGCTGCTCGATCTCGCGTTTGTCTTGCTCATCATTTTCATGATTACAACGCCGCTGCTCGAGAGCAGCATGAGTCTCGTCATCCCGTCGAGCGCAGCGCCGAATCCGCCGGTCAATGCGTCGCAAGTGCAAACGATCTCGATTGACCGCAGCGAGACGATCAAGTTCAACAATCAAGTTGTCGATCCTGAAACCTTGATCGCGCGGTTGAGCGAATTGAAGCGCGCAAATCCGGATGTGGCAGTGGTGATCCGGCCGGATCGCGAGTTGCCTGTGCAAAAACTGGTGGCGTTGATGGACGCGCTCCAGCGCGCGGAAATCACGAAAGTCGGGATCGCTACGAAAGCCGAGGCGAAATAACGGTGTCGAAAGACGCGCGCTTCTGGCGAAACGTTACACTCATTGGGCTTGCCCATGTCGGGCTCATCGTCGGATTGGTCCGGTGGAGTCGAGAAGCAAAAAACGCGCAGGCACAAAGCGTTGTTTGGCTAAATGGCGGCGCCGGCGACAGCGCTGGCGCGAAGAGCGCGACGTCGCCAAAATCGGCAAAAGCTTCCGCACCACCGGCTGAGCCAAAGCAAACGAGACAGGAGGAAACGGAAGAGGAAAAGCCGATTTTAACTTCGGCCAAGAGCGAAATTCAGTTACCGACGCCGAAGCCCAGTCCAACATCGATAACTACTCCAAAGCCGACTCCGGCGATCAAGGCGACTCCGAAGCCGACGCCGAAACCGACTCCGAAGCCGACACCGAAACCAACTCCCAAACCAAAACCTTCTCCGAAGAAAACGATTTTAGCGAAAGCTTCACCCAAACCGTCGCCGAAAATAAAGCCGAGTCCGGAGGAAACGGACGAAAACGACGAGCAAGCCGACGCTGATGCAGAAAAGAAGAAAATCGCCAAAGCTGCATTAGCGAAAAACGACGCGGCCAATGAAGAAAAACTTTCGACAAAGACAACGACGGCACAGCCGGGCAGCGGCAAGGGAACTTCACCGGGCGCGGGCGGACACGCGGGCGGAGCGGGCGGCCAATCGGAGTTCGGCTGGTACGGAAGCATGCTGCACGACCGTTTTTACAGCGAGTGGGTTCCACCGCCGGCGAACATTACTTCCGGCGCTAAAATTTCCGCGCTTGTAAAAATTCGGATCGAGAAGGATGGTCGAGTCTCCGGTTTCGAGATCATTAAACCGTCCGGGAACATCGTGTTCGATGAATCGGTGGCGGCGACTTCGAAACGTGTTACCGAAGTCGATCCTTTGCCGGCCGGTCTCGACAACGGCGAGCATTACGACGTCAAAATCAATTTCGAACCGGATTCCGAACAATGAAACAGAAGTCAGAAATCAGAGGTCAGAGGTCAGTTTTTTTTCTCCTCGCGTGCATGTCGATCTTGTCATTGTCGATCTACGCGCAGGAAGTGCCGACGATCACGGTCAGCAAGGGCGACAAAATCAATCTGACTGTTTCGCCGCTCGGTGGCAGCGATGGCGCGGCCGCGACGAAAACTTTGCAGAACGATCTCACGCTCTCCGGTTATTTCATTTTGGGCGGCAATGCTTCCTACACAGCGCGCGGCAGCGCGAGCGGGGGCAATTTACAAGGTCAGGTGGTCGATCACAACGGCGGGACCGTTCTTTCGAAAAGCTACAGCGGCGGCGCGCGTGAAAACGCGCATCGATTTGCGGATGACATTGTCGAAACGCTGACCGGCAACAAAGGTTTCGCCACGAGCAAAATTGCGTTCATCGCCACGCGCAGCGGCAAAAAGGAAGTTTACGTTGGCGATTACGACGGCTCGAACGTGCGCCAGCTTACGCACGACGGTGTGATCAGTGTGCATCCATCGATCAGCCCGGATGGACGCCGCATCGCCTACACCGGTTATCAGAGCGGTTACCCCGATGTTTACCTAATCGATCTGGCGAGCGGCGCGCGCAATCGCATCGTCAATTTTCCCGGGACAAACAGCGGCGCAGCGTTTTCGCCCGATGGGGGGCGTATTGCACTCAGCGTCAGCAAAGACGGCAACCCGGAACTTTACACCATCAGCGCCAGCGGCGGCGGCGCGCGACGGCTAAGTCACACTCGCGGTGTCGAGTCGAGCCCAACATGGTCACCGAGCGGCGACGAGATTATTTATTCGTTTGATGACGGTCGAGGTCCGCAACTTTACCGGATTTCGTCCGGCGGCGGAAACGGCCAGCCGATTGCGACCGGCCACGGTTATTGCACCGAGCCGAACTGGTCGCCGGACGGGAAGAAAATCGCGTTCAACGTGCGCGGCGGCGGCGGATTTGAAATTGCGATTGTCGATCTTAGCGGCGGCGGCACGCATGTCGTTTCGGCTGGCGAAAACCCGGTTTGGGGCGCTGACTCGCGTCACATTATATTTTCGGAAGGCAGCGACCTTTATTTGCTCGATACCGTTACCAGTCGCAAAAACAAAATTCTCGATGGTCTCGGCAAAATCACCGAGCCAAGCTGGTCGCGGTAATGAACGCGCTGTCATCCTGAGCGAAGCGAAGGATCTCGCAATTTATCGATGCGCAATCGCGATCAGATTGATTTGAGAGATTCCTCGACTTCGATCGGAATGACAAGAGCCTAGCCGGTCGCGCTAGATCGACAATCGCGTTCACAGTGACGCGAGCCACTGCTTTTATGTGCTCTCATCCGCCGGTTAACTGCGTCTCTGCAAGATCGAGGTCGCGCTGAATGCGGCGCAACGCTTCGTCATTGATCACGTGCTCGTTCCGCAGACTTGGCAAAAAGAAAAAGAAAACGAGATTCGGGTTCAGCTTCACTTCCGGCAAACGCGGAATGAAACTCAGTGCCAGTCCGGCGAGAACGAGCACCACCGGATACGGCAGCGCTAGCTTGCGCGCGACCACCACCAATGCCGCTACCGCAGCGAAAAGAAGAACGATGATCTCCGCCTCATGCATTGTAAGATCGACAATCGTTGTAGCCGGGGTCGTTGACCCCGGCGTCGCTAACGATATGTCAACAGGCCGCGGTCGGCGACCGCGGCTACAGCTTCTTTCCTTGTTGCTTTCGCTCGTGCCCGCGCGCGGTTTGCTTGGAGCTCGGGCAAATGTTTTTCCGACCATCGGCAGAGCGCGTGCAGTGGCTCGATCAAGGTTCGTCCCAAGCGGGTAAGGGCGTACTCTACTTTTGGCGGCACCACTGGATGAACGGTGCGCTGCACGAGGCCGTCGCGTTCGAGACTGCGCAGGGTTTGCGTTAACATTTTTTGGGAAATCCCGCCGATCTCGCGTTGCAGCGCGGCGTAACGCATCGTGCCGCGAGCGAGGATTTGAATAATGAGCGCGGTCCATTTATCGGCAATGCGATCGAGCACAAGCCGAGATGGGCATTGCGCATCCATCACCGAAGCGTTGGAGGAAGGTTTTCGCATATCTTTCTTGTAGTGAATCTGCCATTAGGTGCAAGAAGAGAGTAACACCCCAAGGTAATCATACAGATAAGATCGATATGTAGTTGACTGCCGGTTCGGGCAACTGGAAATTTGATTTATGACAACTGCGACTTTCCAAAACGAAGAGGCGCTATCGCTCGGTCTTCTCTTACATGACGCCAGCTCCGCGCACGGATCTCCGCCCGTGCCGGGAGGCTTCGCATCGGATGACTCTGCCTTGCTCGACGAATATTCGCGCACGGTCGTAAGCGTCGCGGAGCGCGTCGCGCCTTCCGTGGTCAACATCGACATCAAACAACAGCGGCGAAGCCGACAGGGCGCGCGCGAAATTGGCGGCAGCGGCTCCGGATTCGTGATCGCGCCTGATGGATTTATTTTGACCAACAGCCATGTCGTGCATGACGCGACACAGATCACGGTCAATTTGCCGGACGGCCGCGAGTATCCCGCGCGGCTGATCGGCGATGATCCTGACACAGATCTCGCGGTGATTCGAATCGACGCGCCGCAACTGGCACACGTCCGCTTGGCCGACTCGGAAACTTTGCGCGTCGGCCAGGTTGTGATCGCGATCGGCAATCCGCTCGGTTTTCAGGCCAGCGTGACGGCCGGAGTTATCAGCGCACTTGGACGTTCCATGTATTCGCAGTCTGGCCGTTTGATCGATAATATCATTCAAACCGACGCTGCGTTGAACCCCGGCAACTCCGGCGGACCGCTGGTGAACTCCGCCGGCGAAGTGATCGGTGTGAACACGGCAATGATCCGGCCGGCGCAAGGAATATGCTTCGCCATCGCGAGCAATACGGCGAAGTTCGTCGCCGGCTGGCTGATCAAAGAGGGAAAAATTCGGCGCAGCTACATCGGCGTGGCTGGTCAAAATGTGCCGCTCCATCGGCGCATCGTTCGCTTTTATAATCTGCCGCTGGAAACAGGCGTGCTTGTTGTTTCGATTGAAAAAGACAGCCCGGCTGGGCGGGCTGGTTTGCGCGAGGGCGACGTGATCGTCGCATTCAACGAACAACCGATTGGGAGCATCCACGAACTGCACAAGATGCTGATGGGCGAACAAATCGGCGTCGAAGCGAAATTGTTGATTATTCGGCACACGGAAAAATTGTTCTTGTCGATCTTGCCCGCGGAAGTGGCACGGGCTTCCAGCCCGTGAATTTCATCGGCAGGATGCCGATGACACGACACCGCAGCTTGTCTTTCCCCTGATCACGCTTTCAATTGCGTGCGCGATGAAAATTCTCGTGATTGGCAGCGGCGGTCGCGAACACGCGCTCGCTTGGAAATTGAAGCAATCGCCGGGCGTTGAGCGCATTTTTTGCACGCCGGGCAACGCCGGTACCGCTCAGATTGCGGAGAACGTGGCGATTCCGGCGACTGATTTGCCCGCGCTGGCCCGATTCGCGAAGGAAAATAATGTTGATCTAACGGTAGTCGGTCCGGACGATCCGCTGGCGGCGGGGATTGTCGATCTTTTTAACTCGGAAGGATTGCGCGTATTTGGTCCGAGCAAATCCGCGGCGCGGATCGAGTCCTCAAAAATTTTCGCGAAAGAGTTGATGCGCGCGCAAAAAATTCCGACGGCGAAGGCAAGCACGTTTTCCGACAGCGACGAAGCACTTCGTTATTGCGAGCAGCTCCAGTTTCCGGTCGTGATTAAAGCCGACGGTCTCGCGCTCGGCAAAGGCGTGATCGTCGCCCCGGATGCGGCAACTGCAAGATCGACAATTAACTCGATGATGAATGAGGGCCGGTTCGGCGACGCGGGCCGGCGCATCGTGATCGAGGAATTTTTGCGCGGCTCGGAATGTTCACTGCACGCGTTGGTCGATGGAAAAGATTATCGCCTGCTCGAGACGGCGCGCGATCACAAACGCGTCTTCGACGGCGATTGCGGACCGAACACGGGCGGGATGGGCGCGTTTAGTCCGGCCAACAATTGGAATCGACAGTTGGAAGATCAGTTCGACAAAAAAATCATGCAGCCGTTGCTGCGCGGTTTGCGCGAAGAGGGAATCATCTTTCGCGGTTTACTTTACCCAGGCTTAATGATTACCGAAACAGGCGCACATGTCGTCGAGT
This sequence comes from Spartobacteria bacterium, assembly GCA_003445855.1. GTDB lineage: Bacteria > Verrucomicrobiota > Verrucomicrobiia > Chthoniobacterales > UBA10450 > UBA10450. The sequence goes on from DMCG01000008.1 coordinate 17,727, forward strand.
TCAACTGCCGTTTCGGCGATCCGGAGACGCAAGCCATTTTGCCGCGGCTGAGATCCGATTTGCTGCCGTTACTGGAGGCGACGATCGACGGCAAGATCGACAATTACATCATCGAATGGGACGAGCGCGTCGCTGTTACCGTCGTGCTCGCTTCTGGCGGGTATCCCGGCAAATATGAAACGGGAAGGCCAATTTCCGGTCTCGACGACGCGGCCAAGCTCAAGGACGTGCAGGTTTTTCACGCGGGGACACGCAGCGCGAACGGTGAAATTGTGACCGCAGGCGGCCGTGTCCTGGCGGTGACCGCGCTTGGATCGACAATTGAAGGCGCGCGCACCCGCGCTTATGAAGCAGTCTCGGCCATTCATTTCGAGGGTTGCCATTACCGGCGCGATATTGCTCTTGGCGCGGTTAGCGGATAACAATCGAGGTGATGTTTCGGCTTATTCGCTGGTGGGGGATTGTCGTTTGCGTTTCGATAAGCGCGCACGGCTTCGCCGAATCTCCTCCGTCCTCATCTTCGGCGGCGCCTTTTCCAAGCGGCGCGCCGGCGCCAAATAAATTCTCGGCAGCGCCAACGCCTTCGCCCTCCGCATCTCCGACGATGGAAGAACTGATCAACTCGTTAAGTGCCGCCGATTTGCAGGCAGCCATCACGCTTTTGAAAAGCAATTTTACGAATCCAGATGCAATTACGGAGATGGAATTAAATCGCGCGACCGTTGAGGGAATGCTGATTCGCCAGGCGCGCGGCTTGATGCTTTTGCCCCCGCAGTCGCGGGGCGAGAGCGCGCCCGCGGAAACTTCTTTTTACAGCGAGGTTTTTGACGGCCACGTCGGTTATGTGCGCTTCGGAGCTCTTACCAGCGCGAATCTCAAGGCGATGGACAAAAAGCTGGAAGAGTTCGCCTCGAAAAAAATCGACGCCATGATTGTCGATCTTCGCGCCAGTGGGGCGAGCGATTTCGCGATAACGGCGGAGTTTGCGAAACGATTCTGCCCAAAAGGCAAATTGCTTTTCACCGTGCGCAAACCGGTCGCGCGCCAGGACCGGGCGTTTTCTTCCGATCGCGATCCGGCCTTTCAAGGGCTCTTGCTGGTGCTGGCCGATGGCGAGACGGCCGGCGGCGCGGAAGCGGTTGCGGGCGCACTGCGATTGTACGACAAGGCTTTAATCATCGGGCAACCTAGCGCTGGCCGGGCCGTGGA
>DMCG01000015.1:0-723 GCA_003445855.1 Spartobacteria bacterium
AGCGAACCGTGCCGCCAAACGACATTGAGATTTGCAGTCGGAAAATTCTGCTCACCCCAGTAGCTCGAGGACGCGATGATGGCCTGATGTTTGCCGACCATCGTTTCGAAATCTTCGATCATTTCGAGCGTGACGTCGTCCTCCTCGTCGCCGAAATCCATGAAGGCGCCGGTGTAGGCGCCGTGCTCGGGAACGACGATGTCAACCGGGCCGTTTGGATCGACATGCGGCACGGTCGCGGTTTTGCTACAACCTGTCAGCAACCAAACGGCCGACGCCACGATCGCCGTAATCAAGAAGGCGGCTGATACAGCCGCCCTACAATTCTGCCCATCCACGTCGAATAAATTGTGATGCGTTTCTGTGAAATGCCATCGTATTCATCGCCCGTTGCGATCCTCTGAAACATAGATCGTCGAATCAATCTTGCTTCGGGGCATATTCCGACGATCGCGTTTCGGAAACGGAACTGGGCCAGGCTTTGTCACAATTTTCCCACGCTGTGACCCCCGAACAAGCTTACCTGCTTGAGTCTGCGACTTGTTTTTTGTTCGCCTCATTCGCTGAATGTCTTGCCTGACACGTCAAACATCAAACATCAAACATCGAGCATCCAACATCCAAGTTGAAACTTGCCTATACCCGCACCGGCACGCTGGCGGTGCGCTCGAGTTTACCCCAGTTGACCAACGCACCTTTAAGCGCGCGAAGGATGGCCTTCCA
>DMCG01000015.1:1024-2780 GCA_003445855.1 Spartobacteria bacterium
ATCGGTTCCCGCTCGAGAATGCAAGCCAGGGTCGCGAGAATGACGTCCGTGGCAAGGAACGTGATGACAAACGGCATGACCGCTCGCCAGGCGCCGAACGGAAGCGTGGCGAGCAAAAATAAATCCACCATCGGTGTGACCGCGACGAGGATGATTTGGAAAAACCAAATGCTCGGCAAACTGAACCAGCCGAGCGCACGATAGTTCCAGTTGAACACCATGTCGCGGTGTTTCCAGAGACATTGCAACGTGCCGTAGGCCCAGCGAAAACGTTGTCGCGCCAGCGTCCGTACGCTTTCCGGCGCCTCCGTCCAGGCAATCGCGCCCGGCACATAAACGATCCGTTGTCGATGTTTGTGCAGCGAAAGAGTGAGATCGGTATCTTCGGCCAGTGTTTGCAAACTGAGCCCGCCCGCTTGATCGATGGCATCCTTACGAATGGCACTGATCGCACCAGGCACGACCGTGATGCAATTCCAGCGATTGTACGCGCGCCGATCGAGATTGAAGCCGCAGGTGTATTCCAGCGCCTGACAACGCGCGATGAAGGTGCGCAAGTTCCCGACCTTCGCATGACCTGAAACCGCGCCGATCCGCTCGTCGCCAAACGGTTCCAGCAAACGTGGGAGCGTGTCGCGCTGAAAATGCGTATCGGCATCCACGAACACGACAATTCCGTGCCGCACCGCGGAGAGCGCCCGCTGCAACGCCCACGCTTTGCCCCGGTTTTCCTGTTGTAACAAACGAATGCGCGGATCGACATCTGCGGCGCGCTCAATTTCCGTGGCGGTTTCGTCACGCGAACCATCATTAATTACGATCACTTCGATGTCGCCTTTGTATTCCGTGTCGAGAAGCGCTTGCAAAGTTCCCGCGATCACTTTGCCTTCGTTGTAAGCAGCCATCACCACGCTGATCGGTTTGGCAAAATCCGCTTTCGGTCCGCGCCGGAAGCGGTAGGCGAGCCAGATCACAACCAGCGTACGAATCACTACGAGTGCGGTCGCAACAATCATGAATGCCCAAAGAAATTCTTCGATCCCGTGATAAAGTCGAAATCCCGTGCTGCTAACCAGCCGCATGAGCGATTGACCGCTTTGCTGCAAGGGCGGCATGACCGCGTCACGCGTCGTTCCAAGTAGCGTGCTCAACGACACGACGGTGTCGCCCCGCGTGTGCAGCCAATCTAAAATGCGCGGCAGTGCTTCGACAGTTTGCGAGCGATCGCCGCCGGCATCGTGCAGCAAGATAATGCTGCCATCGCGCCGTTGCTGTTTGACGCGCTGCAGGATGATGTCCGCGCCCGGTTTTGCCCAATCCTGCGGATCGATGTTTTCCAGAACGACGAGATAATTTAGGTCCTGCGCGATTTGCAGCGGAGTCAGCTCGCTTAATTGCGACGGGCTCGTGTCCGCCGCATAAGGAGGACGAAATAATGTCGTGGCACGACCGGTGATGCTCTCGAGTAAAAGCTGCGTCGCATTCAATTCGAGCCGCACATGCTCCGGCCAGCAAAGCGCCAGGTTTGGATGATAATAAGTGTGGTTCCCGATCTCGTGTCCTTCATCGACAATCCGGCGCACAAGGCCGGGGTAATGCTCGGCGTTTACTCCCACGAGAAAAAACGCGGCCTTCACGTTTGCCGCTTTCAGAATATCGAGGATTTTCGGCGTCCACCGCGGATCGGGGCCGTCATCGAAAGTAATTGCGACCTGATGTTCACCCCCGGCGCCTTGATGATAAAGCGTGGGAAACT
>DMCG01000091.1:0-1802 GCA_003445855.1 Spartobacteria bacterium
TCCTCACTCGTCAGTGTGCGACTCCGGTCGCGATATGTCAATCGATATGCGAGCGACTTTCGTGCCGGGCCAAGACTGCTTTCGCTGCCGGAGAAAAGGTCGAACAACTGAACGCTTTCGAGCAGTGGTTCGTTTACGCTTTCAATCAGTCGCAGAATTTCTGCGTGACTTAGTTTTTCCGGCACGATCATCGCGATGTCGCGCGTGACTGCCGGAAACCTTTCGATTTCACGAAATGTTTTCGCCGCTTCCTCGACGGTCAAAATTTGCTCGACTTGTAACTCGGCGAAAAAAACCGCGCCTGGCACGTCGATTGTCGATGTCCGCGCGGTAGAAAGTTGTCCGCCGAAACCAATTCGCTGATCGCGCAAGAAAATTTCAGCCGCGAGCGCAAGATCGACATGTTCGCCGCGTCGAAACGACAAATCCGGAATCATAAGCGATTCGATTGCGCCTTTGAGATCAACAAAATCCAGCCGGCGCTTTTCGCGCGTCCGCCAATGTGGCGCGCTCGCGGCATTTCCCCAAAGAAGAAAGCCAAGATGCCGCTCTTCCCTGCCCTCGGGCGGAATGAAAACACGTCCGAGTTCGAAAATCGAAACCCGCTCCGCGCCGGCGCGCATGTTACGATCGAGAACGCCCAGAAGTCCGGCCAGCAAACTCGGTCGCAATGCGACATGGTCTTCACTGAGCGGATTGCGCAACGCGATCGCCTTTTCGCCCGACGCAATCGCGACACGCGGAATCAATTTCGATGTGCGCACCTCGGAAAGGCCGTGCGCGACCAAGCGGCCGCGCAGTGACGACTCGAGATCATGAGAATGATCGGCCACGCTCGACGGCGTGAAGCGGCTCCGGTCCGTGCCGGAAATTTTTTGCACACCATGAGCGCGCACCACTTCCTCGATAAGATCGACATCGCGCTGCAAATCGCGCCGGTAACTGGGGATTTTCCATGTCGATCTTGTCTTTGCGCTTTTACTTTTGCTCAAACCGAACCGCTCGAGAATTTCATCGGCAACTTTTGGTTTGATTTCGAGCCCGACCACTTGATCAGCTTTCGAATAGCTCAGCGAAACGTGCGAAAGATTCGGAGGAAGCTTTCCGGCGGCTGCAATTTGTCTTGCCGGATTTCCGCATTTGATCTCCACGATCAAGGTCGCTGCCCGTTCCGACGCCCGCAGAACCATATCCGGATCGACACCGCGCTCGAAGCGATAACTTGAATCGCTCGGAAGATTCAAAGTGCGCGCAGTGCGGCGAACGCTTTCTGGCAGGAAGTAGGCGCTTTCGAGCAAAACATTCTTCGTCGATTCAGTCACGCCCGTGTCTTCACCGCCCATCACGCCGGCGATCGCGACGGAGCGCTGCGAATCTGCGATCACTAAATTTTGCGGGCCTAACGAATAAGTTTTGCCGTCGAGTGCGAGAAACTTTTCGCCGTCGCGCGCGAGTCGAACATTGATGCCGCCGTGTAGCTTGTCCGCATCGAACGCATGCAGCGGCTGCCCGAGCTCGAGCATCACAAAGTTCGTGATGTCGACGACATTATTAATTGAGCGAATTCCGACCGCTTCGATTTTTGCGCGCAACCACTCCGGACTCGGAGCGACAGTGACATTGTTGATCTCGCGCGCGGAATAAAATGGGCATTCGCGCAAAGCGCTGATATGAACGCCATTCTTTTGTAGGGCAGGCGCGCCGCCTGCCGAACTTTTGGGTGGCAACCGGAGCGGTTGCCCTACAAGAGCAGAAATTTCGCGCGCCAGACCAAAATGGCTGAGCAAATCGCCGCGGTTCGG
>DMCG01000091.1:2043-4327 GCA_003445855.1 Spartobacteria bacterium
GTGATCTCGACATCGAGAATCGTGTCGCTTGGGAAAAGATCGACAATGGGCGCGCCGATCTTTGCGTCGGGCGACAAAATGAATAATCCGGCCGCATCTTCGCCGAAACCGAGCTCCTTCGCGCTGCAAAGCATCCCTTCCGACTCGACGCCGCGCAGTTTGCTTTTCCGAATTTCCAAACCGTTCGACAAAACCGCACCGGGCAAAGCGAGCGGCACTTTGTCGCCCACTTTGTAATTGGTCGCGCCGCAAACGATTTGACGTTTTGTTCCGTTGCCGTCGTCGACTTCGCAAACGGTCAGACGGTCGGCATTGGGATGCCGCGATGAAGTGGTGATTTGCGCGACGATCACCTTGTCGATGTTAGCGCCGCGCTGCTCGACCGCCTCGATCTCAACGCCAGCGAGCGTGAGCAACTCCATCAGATTGATGAGCTCGCCCCCCGGCTCGCTCACCCTTCGGGCCGCCGTCGATGTCGCGGGGCGTCCGCCCGCTCCATTGTCGATCTTGTCCGGAAGCTCGACAAATTCGCGCAGCCAGTTAACGGAGAATTTCATTTGTATTTCCGTAGGGGACGGCGTTGCCGTCCCATGGGAAGCCAACGGCTTCCCCTACAGTCTCTGTCTCGACTCTGCTCGGAATGACAAAGAACGTTCACGCGAATTGTTTCAGGAACCGCAGGTCGTTCTGCGCGAACAAGCGGATGTCGGGAATGTCGAACAAGATCATGGCAAGCCGGTCCATACCGAGACCAAACGCGAAACCGCTCCACTTTTCCGGATCGTAAGCATCGTCGCGGCGGGCCTTGTTCACTTCTTCGAAGACGGCGGGATGCACCATGCCGGAACCGGCAACTTCGACCCATTGCTCGCCGCCCTTGAGTGCTTTCGATCGCACATCGATCTCGAAACTCGGCTCGGTGAAAGGAAAATAATGCGGACGAAAACGCACCGCCGTATCCGCGCCGAAAAGTTCGCGCATGAAAAATTCGAGCGTGCCTTTCAAGTCGGCGACGCTGACGTTTTCATCGACATAAAGACCTTCGATCTGGTGAAACTGCGCGCTGTGCGTGGCGTCCACTTCATCGCGCCGATAAGCCGCGCCCGGTGCGATGATGCGAATCGGTGGCGGCGCAGCTTGCATCGCGCGGATTTGGACGGTTGAAGTGTGAGTGCGCAGCAGGCGACCGTCGGGCAGATAAAATGTGTCCTGCTCGTTCCGCGCCGGATGCTCCGGCGGCGTGTTAAGCGCATCGAAGCAATGCCATTCGGTTTCGATGTCGGGACCGTCGGCCAGCGCAAAACCCATGCGGCGAAAAATCTGAATGCCCCGATCGAGCATTTGCGTGAGCGGATGCAGCGATCCGCGCTCGTGAGGAGTGCCAGGCAGTGAGATGTCGATCTTAGCGAGCGAGCCGGATTCTTGCTGTGAGCGAAATTTTTCCGCGCGTTGGTCAATCGCAGTAGTGACGGCGTTGCGAACTTCGTTCAGCAATCTGCCGACGACCGGCCGCTCTTCCGCGTCGAGCGTTTTCATTCGATCGCCCCACGCAGAAATGCTGCCGTTGCGTCCGAGATAGCGCACGCGCACGGCCTCGAGCGCTTGTGCGTCGCCGGCCACATCAATTTCACGCAAGGCTTCAGCGCGAAGTTCTTGGAGTGGGTGAGACATCAAAACGCAACGTTCAACGTCCAACGCTCAACGTTCAACGTTGAAATTGTAGGGCAGGCGCATCGCCTGCCGCGGCAAGCGGAGCGCTTGCCCTACAACGGCGGCAATGTTTTAAGCCGCCTTCTTCGATTTTGATTTAGATTTGTCATCCAGCGCGCTCTTTGCTTGATCGACAATCGATTTGAAGGCCGTTTCGTCAGTGATGGCGAGATCGGAAAGAACTTTGCGATCGAGACCGATGCCGGCCGCCTTCAATCCTTCTGCGAAACGACTGTAAGTCATGCCGTTTGCGCGCGCGGCGGCGTTCAAGCGCTGGATCCAAAGATAACGAAACGTGCGCTTGCGCGTTTTGCGATCGCGATAGGCCCAATACTTTCCCTTCATCGTCGCGTCCTTCGCGTAGCGGAAAAGTTTCGAACGGCGTCCGCGATAGCCTTTGGCTGATTTGATGACGCGTTTGCGCCGCTCCCGGCTGGCCGGGGCGTTTGTGGCTCTGGGCATTTTGTTTTGTCCCGCCTTTGCGGGACTCCTCGTTCAGCGAGCTGTTGTTCCATTGTCGATCTTTCCGACCTCGCCGCTGATCAGTCCCGCAGATGCGGGACAGGTGGAAAGA
>DMCG01000234.1 GCA_003445855.1 Spartobacteria bacterium
GCTTCGCTGGAATTGCTCGAAGGCAAAGAGCTGCCGGGTGTGGCGGCGCTTTCAGAGAAGACTTAGACAGAATTGACCGAATGATCAGAATAATTTTGGTTCTCTGTTTTATTTAGTTGATTCTGTTCATTCTGTCGAAAATCCGATGCGAAAAAAAATCGTCGCCGCCAATTGGAAGATGAACATGACGCAGGCCGAGTCGGCGCGATTTGTCGAATCGTTGCTTCTTGAGCTCGGCGACATTGCCGATGTCGAAGTGGTCATCGTGCCGCCGTTCACCGCGATTGCGAAAGTGACGGAAGCGCTCGGCAAAGCGCAAAACATCAAGATCGGCGCGCAAAACATGCATTGGGAGCGCAATGGCGCGTTCACCGGGGAGATCAGCGCCGCTCTTTTGCGCGATTTGTTCGTGCGCTACGTTGTGCTCGGGCACAGCGAGCGCCGCACGTTATTTGGCGAGACTGACGAAATCGTAAACCAGAAAGTGCGCGCTGCGCATGAAGCGACGTTGCGCCCGATCGTCTGTGTCGGTGAGACGCTGGTCGAGCGCGACAAAGGCAGCGTCGAAAAGATATTGTCGATCCAACTGCACGGCAGCCTGGCCGCTCTCGGCGAAAAAGAATTACAGGAAACCGTGATTGCCTACGAACCGGTCTGGGCCATCGGCACCGGCCGCAACGCCACTCCGGAACAAGCGCAGGAAGCGCACGCCTTCATTCGTCACACACTTCGTGAAATGTCCGACGAGACCACGGCCGAGCGCGTTCGTATTCAATACGGCGGCAGCGTCAAACCGGAGAACGCGCGCGAATTGATGGGCCAGCCTGATATCGACGGCGCATTGGTCGGCGGCGCCAGTCTTGATCCGCGCAGTTTTGCGCAAATTGTCAACGCTGCGCGCGAGGAAGAACAAACCGCCGCGCCGAGCACGCCGGTCTGAGGCAGCGCTGCGTGAGGCGAAGAACAAGCGATGAGTTGTAGGGCGGCCATTTTGGCCGCCGCTCTGATCTTGGCGGCGAAGATCGCCGCCCTACAACCTATTTTTTGATTTCGAGATAAGTGCGGGATTGCACTTTGTTCGTGCCGGGTTGCAGCTCTTCCACGCGCATTTGCTTTAAAAACCAGCGATTGTCGATCTTTTGCGCGGAGACGACTTCGAAACGCTTGGCCAGCTGTCCGTTCCAATCGTAGCCTTCCATGCGCAGGAGCGCGCCGCTCGTCTTGTCGATCCACAAAACAACGTTGGAGTATTGCGATTGCCGTGACGGCGCTCGCAATTGCAGCTTCCAGCAACTGCGCGTGCGCACATTTTCTTCGCCGGCGAGTTTCGCGTTTGGCCAGTAAAGAAATTTCAATGCAAGATCCTCGTAGGTAATGCCGGTGCCGCGGATCTTTTGATTGAGCTGCGACGCGGCGAAGTTTTCGGCGCCGGAGTCGGTCACAACGTCGAGGCGCGAGTTGTTTTCGCCCAGGCGCAACTGCAAGACCTGGTCGGGATTCGAAAACGCATACCGAATGATCGGCCCGGTTTGTGTGAGCCGGAATGGAATAACGATTTCATTCTCGCGCAGCTGACCTTGCAGATCGATCTGCTGTCGTGATTCCAACATCCGGACCGAGTCGAGAATCTCTTTGGCCGATGGTACAGGTGTGGCAAATGCAAACGGAACAAGAGCAAGAGCAAGAGTAAGGGCGAGAGCAAAACGGCTCGTTGGAGCGTTAAAGAATTGAATCGCTAAAAAGGTTAGTCGCTTCATCGCCTCATCGCTTTATCGCCTCATCGAGGCAGCGTTTCAACGTTGCTCGGCCTCCGGTCGCTCCTTATCGTGAACCGGCACGCATGGACCAGGCGATTTTTCATCTCATCAATGAACGCTGGACGAATCCGGCGCTCGATTTGTTCATGGCCACGCTCAGCAACATCGAGATCTGGACGCCGCTGCTCATCGTGGTTGGGCTCGTGACGCTGCTCGTTGGTGGATTCAAGGCGCGCGCCTGCATTTTTTGTTTGCTCTTCTCCCTGCTGATCGCGGAGCAGTTCACCGGCATTTTGAAATCGGCGATAGATCGACATCGTCCCAAGCAGGTCCAGAGCGTCAGGATGGTCGAGCTGCAAAAGGCGCGTCCAGAATTTTTGACGCTTTTCAAGAAACCGACGATCCGTTATTCCGATCAAACCGATCAAACTGATCGCAACCGCTCGGGACCGTCATTTCCATCCGGGCACGTGGCAGACAACACGGCGGCCGCGGTGTGCTTAACGCTTTTTTACCGGCGACGCGGCTGGCTTTATTGGATCATGACCGCGGCCATCGGTTACTCGCGAATTTATTTGGGCGCGCATTGGCCAAGCGACGTGGTCGCGACGCTGTTCCTGGCCGCGGGCGAAACATTCCTCATTCTCGCGGCGCTCGAACTAATTTGGAGACGGGGAGCGCAAAAATGGGCGCCGGGAGTTTACGGGCGGCATCCAAGTTTGATTGTCGATGTGGGGCAAGTTTCCAACTTGCCTGGCAACCATTCGCAAGTTGGAAACTTGCGCCACAAAGAATGAGGACGACGCGCGCGGTCTGGCTGTTCATTCTTGCGCTGACGCTGATTCGATTGTCGATGTTGGCGACAGCCGATCTCGAATTCGACGAAGCGCATTACTGGATGTGGTCGGAACGGCTGGGGCCGGCTTATTTTAGCAAAGGGCCGGGGATCGCTTTCGTTATGCGCGCGAGCACCGCAATTTTCGGCGCCAATGAGTTCGGTGTGCGATTTTTCAGTCCGATGCTCGCGGCGGGAACGAGCCTGCTCTTGTTTTATTTAGCACGGCGATTGTTCAGCGCGAACGCCGGGATCTGGGCGGTGCTCGCGTTGAACGTTACTCCGATCTTCAACATCGGCGCGTTCCTCATGACGATCGACCCCTTGTCGATCTTTTTCTGGCTGGCGGCAATGTTCACTTTTTGGCTCGCGCTCGAGCAAAGTCCGCGGTTTTCGTGGCATTGGCCGCTGACGGGCCTGCTGATCGGAGTTGGATTTCTTTGCAAATATACGAACGCGCTCGAGCTGGTTTCAATCGTCCTGGTCCTGGCGCTCGCTCCCCGGCTGCGGCATGAATTTGCGCGGCCCCGCCTCTACTTACTGCTCGGCGCTTTTGCTCTTTGCACAATCCCGCCGATTCTCTGGAACGCGCAGCACGCCTGGATCACGCTCACGCACTTGCGCTCACGCGGCAGTCTCGAGCATGGTTTCGGTTTTCATCCGCTCGAGCTCCTCGCATTTCTTGGCGAACATTTTCTTTCCTACTCGCCGCTGCTATTTCTCGCCTTGGCCTGGGGCGTGATCGGTAGCTGGCGGCGGCTGAATCAGCAATTCAAGGTGCTCTTTCTTTT
>DMCG01000115.1 GCA_003445855.1 Spartobacteria bacterium
TAAACATTGCGCCGCTTCAGCTCCCCGAAGAAGTTCTTCGGATTCATGGCTTTGCTTTTGCCACACAGTCAATTTATGAGCAAGGCTAGCATTATCCAAATTGCGCTAACCACTTCCGCGAACCGCGAGGCGAAGCGGCTTGAAAATATGCACGGCCCGATCAAGCTCATAGACGAAGAGAACAAGAATCACTATGTCGGACCATCCAGCCGAATCGAAACGTCTGCTGTCACACACGATCGCCGAGTGGGCTTGCGCACTTAAGTACGAGCATCTTTCCCCAGCGGCGATTCAAGCGGCGAAATTATTTTGGTTCGACTCCATCGGCTGCGCGCTTGGAGGCAGCCAACAGGATGACGCCAAGATTTTGCTCAAGCGTTACCGCGCGATGGGCGGCGGCAATGGCACCGCCACGGCGTTCGTATCCGGATTCAAGATGAATCCGGTTGATGCGGCGTTTTTGAATGGAGCGAAATCCCGGCCATCTTGCGAGATTCTGCGCTCGGCGTTATCATAAGATTTATGAGCACGCTTGCCGAGATCGAAGCCGCGATTGAATATTTGCCTGCCCCGCAAGTGGAAGAACTTGCGCTGTGGCTGGAGCAGCGCCGCTCACGCAAGCCGGCGATTCTTGCGTCCGAGCCAGATTTTGTCGCTCGCGCAAAGGCGATCTGGGGTGACACACCGGTCGGGGAACCATTGAGCGCACTGGTCTCAGAAGCGCGGGGCTAGAATGTGGTTTATCTCGATACCGGCTGTCTGTTGAAGCTTTATTACCCGGAGCCCGAGAGCGCTGCGGTGGCAGCGGCAGTTGCGGGTGAGATCATTGTTTTCACGGCGCTGCATGAACTGGAAATGGTGACGGCAATGCAGTTGAAGCTTTTCCGTGGTAAAGGAAAAGCGGAGCAGGCGGCGGCAGCCATCGGCTTCGTGCATGATGATCTTGCGGCGGGGAAATTAGTGGAGGCGGCGGTGGATTGGCGCACCGTTTTACGCGAAGCGGCCCGATTGGCTCAAGCTCACGCCGCCCGAGTTGGTTGTCGTTCGCTGGACATCCTGCACTGCACCGTAGCGAAAGCTGCCGGCGCAACGGTATTTCTCTCCTCGGACACGCGGTGGTGCTGGATGCTGATTTGGCGCGGCTCTACGGCGTCTCCACCAAGCGTTTCAATGAACAGGTGAAGCGCAATCGGGGGCGATTTCCCAAACGCTTCATGTTCCAACTAACCGCCGAGGAAAAAGCCGAGGTGGTCGCAAATTGCGACCACCTCAAGAAACTGAAGTTTTCACCGGTGCTCCCGTATGCGTTCACTGAACACGGGGCAATCATGGCGGCCACTGTGCTGAACAGCCCACGCGCCATCCAAGTCAGCATTTACGTCGTAGAAGCATTTGTTCGTCTCCGCGGACTGCTGTCATCCAACCGGGAACTGGTCCGCAAGCTGGCCGAACTGGAAAAGGAGCTAAAGGAGCGGCTGGACGTCCACGAGTCGGCCATCGTAGATATTCTGCGTCGGATCATGGACATCATTGACCCTCCGGCGCTGCCGGAGTCGCCACGTAAGCAGATTGGCTTTCAGGTAAAGGAGAGGCACGGGTTGTACCGGGTAAACAAAAGAAGGGAAAAACGATGACGGCTGGATTCACAATTCGCACTCATTTATAAGTCAAGACAACCGGAGTTCCGCATGTCTCACAATCCAACCGAATCAAAGCGTCTTCTCTCGTACACCATCGCCGAGTGGGCTTGCGCTCTGAAGTATGAGCATCTTTCTCCAGCGGCGATTCAAGCGGCGAAATTATTTTGGTTCGACTCCATCGGCTGCGCTCTTGGAGGCAGTCAACAGGATGACGCCAGGATTTTGCTCAAGCACTACCGCGCCATGGGTGGCCCCGCACGCGGGGGCGGCGCTACCTCGTTCGTGTCGGGCTTCAAGACCAATCCGGTCGATGCGGCATTTTTGAATGGCCACATGATCCGCGCCATGGATTACAACGACATTTATTGGAAGGCTGATCCATGCCATCCAAGCGATCTCATCGCCGCGCCGCTGGCGTTGTGCGAAAGCGAGAGTCTGGGCGGCCAGGATTTGATTCTCGCCACCATCATCGCCTACGAAATTGAAATGCGTCTTTGCGAAGTGGGCCGGCCGGGCGTGCGCGAATACGGTTGGCATCACGCCACCTTGAGCGCGTTCGCGGCGCCGATCGCGGCGGGTCGAGTGCTGAATCTCACGCCGGCGCAAATGGTTTCCGCCATGGGCATCAGCGCGTCGCGAACATTTTGTCCGGGCGCGGTGACGGCGGGCAAGTTGACCAATATGAAGAACACGGTTGATCCGTGGGCGGGGCGCATGGGCGCCGAGAGCGCGCTTCTTGCTCGCGGCGGATTTTCCGGTCCCGAGCACATCATCGATGGCAAGGAAGGTTTGTTCGCCGTGTTCCATCATGTGCAGTACGAGGGCAAGCCAGCCACGTTCGACGCCGAGGCGTTGGTCAAGGATCTTCCCAACTCAAGCGAGAGTCACTATCGCATTCTTGATTGCGGCATGAAGAGTTTCCCGATCGAGGCGCTCAGTCACTCGCCACTCACCGCGATGATGAAGACGATCAAGGAACACAACATTCAGGCCAGCGACGTCAAGGAAATCAAGGTGGAGGTGATCGCTCGCGCCGCGGACATTCTTGGCGATCCTCACAAGTATCGACCGGACTCCAAGGAAACCGCCGATCATTCGCTGCCTTATTGCATGGCCGCCGGACTGGTCGACGGCATGGTGACGCCGCTGCAATTCCGAGAAAAACGCGTGCTTGATAAGGCGCTCATTCCAATCATGGACAAGGTGAAAGTGGTCGCAAACCAGGAGTTCGAAGCGCTCTTTCCCAAGTTCCAGCCGAGTCGCGTGACCATCACCACCAATAGCGGCGCGTCACACTCCACGCGCGTCGATGTTCCCAAGGGCGATCCGCGCGATCCGATGACCGAGGAAGAAATCGGCGTGAAGTTCACGGCGCTTGGCGGCGATGTCATCGGCAAGGATCAATGCAAAAAGTTGCAGAGCTTCATCATGAGTATTGAAACTGCCAGGAACCTTGGCGGACTCTTTGAGCTGACCACTCGTTCTCTCCTGTAGGGGAAGCAGTTTGCTTCCCAACATAATTCGGGACGCTAACAGCGT